>PMKG01000341.1 GCA_003157675.1 Acidobacteriota bacterium | reverse complement strand
GTCGCCGCCCTCGGCCTGGATGGGTTCGATGCAGATCGCGGCGATATCGTCCCTGCGCGCGCGGAACGCTGCCTTGATCTCGTCGAGTGACGCGTGCTCGGCGGCCTCGACACGAGCGAGCTCCACCGCGTCCACCGGGAAGCGCAGCGCGGGATTGCTGACCCGCGGCCAGTCGAAGCGGGCGAAGTACTGGTACTTACGCGGATCGGCCGTGTTGGTCATGGACAGCGTGTAGCCGCTGCGGCCGTGGAACGCCTCGCGGAAGTGGAGGATCTGGTGGCCCTTCTCCTCCTTCATGCCCTTCGCGAAGTTGCGGCGCACCTTCCAGTCCATTGCCGCCTTGAGCGCGTTCTCGACGCCGAGCGCGCCGCCCGCGACGAAGAAGGCGTAGGGCAGGTACGACGGCTTCCCGACGCGGCCGAACGTCGCGACGAATTCGGCGAACTCGGTCGTGTAGATGTCCGAGTTGGTCGGGTTGGCGAGCGCGGCCCGCATCAGCTTCGCGCGGAACGCCTCGTCGGCCATCTTCGGGTGATTGAGGCCGACCGGCGGGGTGGCGAAGAACGAGAACATGTCCAGCACGCGGCGCCCGCGGCGCGCGTCCCAGAGCCGGCGGCCGTGGCTCCGGTCGATATCGAGCACCATGTCGTAGCCATCGGCCAGGATGTGCCGGCCGAGCGTCTCGTGCACGCGGTCGGGCGCCAGGGCCGGAGTCATGCGGCTTGCGGTCATCATCAATTCGCTCCTTCAACGACGGGGGCTACGTAAGTCTCTTCCTTCACGGTGGAGAGCACCATCACCGTCCGCGTCCGGCTCACGCCCTCAAGGGCGCCGATCTGGTGAAGCAGCAGAAGCCTGAGCGCTTCCATGTCGCGGACGCGCACCTTCAGCAGCAACGAGAAGTCGCCGGTGACGTGATGGCATTCGAGCACCTCGTCGAGTCCGGCCACACGACTGAGCAGGGCGGGTTCGTGCCGGGGCTGGTCGATGAAAACTTCGACGAAGGCCGTGATGCTGGCGCCGACCGCCGCGCCATCCACGATCGCCGTCCAGCGGCGGATGACCCCTGATGCCTCGAGCTTCTTCAGCCGCTCGTGCACGGCGGCCGTCGACAGCCCGACCCGCCGGGCAATCTCGGCCTGCGCGAGCGACGCGTCGCGCTGGATGTGATGGAGAATCTGGCGGTCCCGATCGTCAATCGTGGCCATAACGTTTGCTTTCGTCATCGCTAGTCAATAATAAATTCGGAATGAAATCGTGTCAACCGAACAAACGACGGTAATCATCCTGATCTCCCATAACCTGCGGCCGCCGCCCGTGTAGAATACGAGTGTGACCACACGGCGAGAACACGACGCGCTCGGAGCGCGCGAGGTGCCGTCGGACGCGCTCCACGGCATCCACACGCTCCGTGCGCTCGAGAACTTCGACCTGCTCGGCCGCCCCATCCATCCCGATCTCGCCCGCGCGCTCGGCGCCGTGAAGCTGGCCGCCGTCCGGACCAACCGCGCCCAGGGCTGGCTGGCGGCCGATCTCGCCGAGGCGATCGACCGGGCGTGCCGTGAGCTCGTCGACGGCCGCCTCGCACCCGCCATCGTCGTCGACGCGCTGCAGGGCGGGGCGGGCACCAGCGCCAACATGAACGTGAACGAGGTGCTGGCCAACCGGGCGCTCGAGTTGCTGGGTGCGGCGCGGGGCGATGAGCGCAGGGTGTCGCCGACCGACCACGTCAACCTCCACCAGAGCACGAACGACGTCTTCCCGACCGCTCTGCGCGTGGCCGCGCTCTGGGGGCTCGGCAGGCTGGAACCGGCGGTGGTCGGCCTCCAGGAGGCCTTCCAGGCCAAGGAACGGGCCTTCGCGCACATCGTCAAGGTCGGCCGGACCGAGATGCAGGACGCGGTGCTGACGACGCTCGGGCGGGAGATGGGGGCCTACGCCGAGGCGCTCAACCGCGACCGCTGGCGCCTGGCCCAGTGCGGCGAGCGGCTCCGCGTGGTCAACCTGGGCGGGACGGCAATCGGCACCGGCCTGGCCGCGCCGCGGGATTACATCTTCCAGGTCGTCGAGGAATTGCGGGAGGTCACCGGCCTGGGCCTGGCGCGGGCCGAGAACCTGGTCGAGGCCACGCAGAACGTCGATGTGTTCGTCGAGGTGTCGGGCCTGCTGAAAGCCCTGGCCGCGACGCTCATCAAGATCTGCGGCGACCTTCGGCTGCTCTCCTCGGGTCCCGACGCCGGCCTGGGCGAGATCCGCCTGCCTGACCGTCAGGCGGGCTCGAGCATCATGCCGGGCAAGGTCAACCCGGTCATCCCCGAGGCGGTGACGCAGGCGGCGCTGCTCTCGATCGGCCACGACCAGGCGCTGACGATGGCCGCGGCGATGGGGAGCCTGGAGCTGAACCCGTTCCTGCCGCTGGTGGCGCACTGTCTGCTCGAGAGCTTCGACCTGCTGGCGCGCGGCTGCGAGACGCTGCGGACGCGGTGCGTCGACGGGATCGAGGCCGACGAGGCGCGCTGCCGGCAGCAGATGGAGAACTCGACGGCGAGCGCGACGGCCCTCGTGCCGCGGCTCGGGTACGAGCGGGTCGGGGAACTCGTCGCGACGGCGCGGCGCGAAGGGCGCACGATCCGGGAGGTCGCGGTCGGGTCGGGGCTCGTCACCGCCGCGGAGTTCGACGAAGCGACCAGTCCGGAAGCGGTTTGCCGACTCGGATTCCCTGGGGGGCCGAAGTCCGAGCCTGAGCCCTGAGCCTTCTTCTGCCATGCAACCCACACCGCGTTCACTACGCCTGCACATCGGCATCTTCGGCCGCCGCAACGTGGGCAAGTCGTCGCTGCTGAACGCGATCACGCGGCAGCGCGTGTCGATCGTGTCGGAGTCGGCGGGCACGACCACCGACCCGGTCGAGAAGCCGATGGAGATGCTGCCGCTCGGGCCGGTGCAGTTTGTCGACACGGCCGGCATCGACGACGAAGGCGCGCTCGGTCGGCTTCGGATCGAGCGGACGAAGGCGGTGCTCGACCGCATCGACATGGGTGTCGTCGTCGCGGAGGGCGGCGCGTGGGGCGGCTTCGAGGAGGCGCTGGTCAGCGAGCTCGAGACCCGGCGCGTGCCCGTGCTCGTCGTGTTCAACAAGTCCGATCTGCGCCCGCCCGGCGAGGCGGAGCGCTCCCCGCTCGATCGTGTCCACATCCCCTCGGTCGTCGTCTCGGCGCTGACGGGCGACGGCGTGGACGGCGTGCGCGAGGCGCTGCTCGCGCTGGCGCCGGCGGACTTCTTCGACAGCCGGCGGCTCGTCTCCGACCTCGTGCCTCCCGGCGAGGTCGCGGTGCTGGTGGTGCCGATCGACAAGGAAGCGCCGAAGGGGCGGCTGATCCTGCCGCAGGTGATGTCGATCCGCGACCTGCTCGACGGGGAATCGATGGCGATGGTAGTCCAGGAGCGCGAGCTCCGGCGCGCGCTGGAGCGGTTGTCGAAGCCGCCGGCCCTGGTGGTCACCGACTCGCAGGCGTTCCTGAAGGTGGCGGCCGACGTGCCGGCCGAGGTGCCGATGACGTCGTTCTCGATCCTGATGGCGCGCTTCCAGGGGGATCTGACCGAGCAGGTGAGAGGGACGCTGGGCATCGAGCGGCTGCGCGGCGGCGATCGCGTGCTGGTCGCCGAGGCCTGCACCCACCATCCCGTCGGGGAAGACATCGGCCGCGTCAAGATCCCGCGCTGGCTCACCCAGTACGTGGGCGCGAAGCTCGAGTTCTCGCACGTGCAGGGGCGCGATTTCCCCGCCGACCTTTCTCCGTTCCGGCTGGTCATCCACTGCGGCAACTGCGTCGGCAACCGCCGGGAGATGATGTCGCGCATCCACCGATGCCGGGCGAGCGGCGTGCCGATCACCAACTACGGGTTGACCATCGCGTATTCGCTGGGGATCTTCGAGCGGGCGCTTCGGCCGTTCCCGGCGGCGCTGGAGGCGATCGATGTCGAGCAGGTGTGACCGGCTCGACCACGAGACGATCGCGGCCTGGCTGCGCGAAACCGGTCCGGCGGAGCTCGACCGGCTCTGGGCCCGTGCCGATGCGGTGCGCGCGGCGCACGTGGGCGACGCGGTCCACCTCCGCGGCCTGATCGAGATCAGCAATCACTGCGTCCGCGACTGCCTCTACTGCGGCATCCGCGCGCACTCGGACGGGATCGTCCGCTACCGCATGACGGCGGACGGAATCCTCTCGTGCGCCCGGGAGGCGAAGCGCCTCGGCTACGGCACGGTGGTCATGCAGTCTGGCGAGGACCCGGGCCTCACGCGCGACTTCGTGTCCGGCGTCATCCGGGCGATCAAGGCGGAGACCGGCCTGGCGGTGACGCTCAGCCTCGGCGAGCGGAGCGACGAAGAACTGGCGGCGTGGAAGGCCGACGGCGCCGACCGGTTCCTGCTGCGGTTCGAAACCTCGGACGCCTCGCTCTACCGCCGGATCCACCCGTCGCTTCCCGGTA
Organism: Acidobacteriota bacterium; assembly: GCA_003157675.1. Taxonomy (GTDB): domain Bacteria; phylum Acidobacteriota; class Vicinamibacteria; order Vicinamibacterales; family Fen-181; genus FEN-299. The sequence goes on along the minus strand of PMKG01000341.1, from coordinate 1,683 downwards.
CGCTGTCGGACCGCGTGGCGCAGTTGCTGCGGATGCGCGCCATGGGCTACGAGATCGGCAGCGGCGTCATGGTGGGGGTTCCCGGACAGACGTGGGACATCCTGGCACGCGACGTCGAGATGCTCCGCGATCTCGACATGGACATGATCGGCATCGGGCCGTTCCTGCCGAGCGCTCGCACGCCGCTGGGCGGCGCCGCCGCGGAGAAGCTTCGTGCGTCAGCGTTCGAGCAGGTGCCGAACGACGAGTTGACGACGCTGAAGGTCGTGGCGCTCGCGAGGCTGGTCTGCCCGGAGGCGAACCTGCCGAGCACGACGGCGCTCGCGACGATCGACCCGGCGACCGGCCGCGAACTCGGTCTCACGCGCGGCGCCAACGTCGTCATGCCCAACCTGACACCGCCCGAGTACCGCGTGCTGTATGAGATCTACCCGGGCAAGGCCTGCGTGCACGAGACCGCGAAGGCGTGCCACGGGTGCCTGCAGGGGCGTATTGCGGCGATCGGGCGCCACGTGGGGAGCGGGCCGGGCGGGAGACGCAGGACGGCGGGTCAGGGCTCCCCGTCGATCATCGGCATCGACGCTACCGATGTTCGTGCGCGAAGTAAGCCACGCGGTCCAGCGCCATCATGAGGTCGACGTTCTCGACGTGGAGGCCGGCCGGCACGCGCAGCCTGACCGGGGCGAAGTTGAGGATGCCTTTCACGCCGGCCAGCACGAGCTGATCGCATACGGCCTGCGCTTCGGCGGCCGGGACGGCGATGACGCCGACGTGGATCTGCTCGCGGGCGACCACCTCGGTCATCTGGTCGGAGGCGTAGCAGCGGCAGCCGTGGAGGACGCGGCCGGTCTTCTCGGGGGCGCGGTCGAAGGCCGCGGCGAACCGGATCGGCTGCCTGTTGGCGTAGTAGGCGAGGACGGGCCGCCCGAGGTTGCCGACGCCGACGAGCGCGACGGCGGTCTCGACCGATCGGACCAGGACGTCGTCGATGGCCGTTACCAGGTCCGCGATGGCATAGCCCCGCCGGGGGCTGCCGCTGAACCCGATCGTCATGAGGTCCCGGCGGACCTGGGGGGCGGTGGTGACGGCGAGGGCGGCGAGCTGGTGCGAGAACACTTGGCGCGCCCCGGTGGCCAGCTGGTCGGAGAGCAACCGCCGGTAAAGGCTGAGCCGGCCGATCGTGTTGACCGGGATGACGGAACGCTGGGGGAGTTGGGCGGCTCTTGTCATATCTGTGAACGGTCTCATGCTGTGAGACATCTCACAGATAATCTACACTTCAGCCGTTGTTCCCGATAAGCGCCTTCCCGCGTGATGGCCGGCCAGGAGGCCGGCCCCACAGATTGGGCCGTGAGCCCTGAGCCTGGAGCCCCGAACCTAGCAGAGGACGTCCCTCTCGCCCGCTCGCACCTTGTCCATCAGCTGCACCGCCCGCTGCCTCGGCCACTCGTCCATCGTCTCGAGCGCCTCGGAAATGCACCGATCGCCGACCGTCCGCGTCTCGGTCGACGCGTAGCCGAGCAGGTATTCGAGGAAGGTCGACAGCCCGTTCGGGTCGCAGTGCTGCTTGATCTCGCCGGGTTTGGCGAGGTCCATGAAGTCGGCGCCCGTCCGTCCCAGCCGGTAGCAGCCGGTGCAGAACGACGGAATGTAGCCGAGCGACGCCACGTCGCGCACGACCTC
>PMKG01000344.1 GCA_003157675.1 Acidobacteriota bacterium | reverse complement strand
TCCTCGTCGTGCTCGACGACGAGGACCGTGTTGCCGCGCTCGCGCAGCATGGCGATGACGTCGAGCAGGCGGTCCTGTTCGAGCGGGTGAAGGCCGACCGACGGCTCGTCGAACACGTAGAGCACGCCGCCGAGGTCGGCGCCCACCTGCGACGCGAGGCGCAGCCGCTGCGCCTCGCCGCCCGACAGCGTCGTCGACGACCGGTCGAGGGTGAGGTGATCGAGACCAAGCCGGGACAGCAACGCGATGCGCGCGAGCATCCCGGCCCGGATCGGCTCGCCGACAGGCGCCTCGGCCGCCGTGAACACCTGGGAGCCCAGGAACTGGCCGAGCAGATCGATCGGGAGCGTGGACAGCGCGCCGATGTGCCGATCGCGGAACGTCACGGCGAGCGCCTCCGGCCTCAGGCGCGCGCCGCCGCACGCGCGGCACGGCAGGCTTCGCACGAACCGGAGGATGTTCCGGTTCCGGCTCCGCTTGAGGATCTGCTCCATCACCGGGAGGATCCCCTTGTAGACCCCTTCCTCTCTCGGCCTGGCGGTAATGCCGCTCCAGCGCAGGCGCGAGGCGAGCGGGTGCTTGCCGTACGGAATCCGGATTCGGTCCGATCCGTTCAGGACGATGGCGCGCTGCTCCTCGGTGAGGTCCCTCCACGGCGTATCGACGTCGAAAAGGTGGGCGCGGCAGACCTGGTCGAGCACGTCGATGGTCACCTGCGAGTAGATCACGTAGCCTGTGGGTGTCGTGATGACGAGCGCGCCCTGGCGAATCGTCTTCGCGGGGTCGGCGACGAGCAGGTCCGGGTCGAGGCGATCCTCGACGCCAAGGCCCTGGCAGGCGGGGCAGGCGCCATGGGGCGAGTTGAACGAGAACAGGCGCCGTTCGAGGCGGACCCCTTCGACCGGCGCGCCCAGCCTCGCGAACAGGAGGCGCAGGTCGTCGTGCAGCCCGCTCAACGTGCCGACCGTGGATCGGGGATTGCGGACCGTCGTCCGCTGATCGACGGCGATAGCCGGCGAGAGCCCGGTGATCGACCGCACGGCCGGGCGCGCCATGCGCCCGAGAAACTGTCTGGCGTAGGAGGAGAAGGTCTCGAGATAGCGGCGCTGCGCCTCACGGCAGATCGTGTCGAAGGCCAGCGACGACTTGCCGGAGCCCGACACGCCGGTCACGACGGTGATCGCGCCGCGGGGCAGATCGACGTCGATCCCCTTGAGGTTGTGCTCGCTCGCGCCGCGCACCGATAGCGTATTCACACTGGGCATTCTACCGTTCCCGCCCTTCGACTCGCCCTGGAGAAGACCGAAGAGCTCGCTCAGGGCACCCGGAGCGAGGTCGAGGGGTGGGCTGCGAGGCGTAAGGCGTATGCCGATTCCTGTGCTATCCTCCGCGCGAGTTTCGATAGGAGCGTGCCTTCATGCCACGTCACGGCTCAATTTGCCGCGCTCTCCTCGTCGTCGTGCTGGCCGTTGGAGCGGCCGTCGCACCCCGCCTTGCCGGCCAGGCACAGGCGCCGCCGGCCCCCGCCGATATCGTGGCGGCCGTGAAGGCGCGCTTCGCGCCCGACGCGCGCGTCGCGGTGTTCGACGTCAGAGTGGAGACGCGAGGACCGTCGATCGAATTGACGGGCGACGTGGACCAACCGGCCGCGAAGGAGGCCCTCGTCACCGCATTTCGCGATGCGGGTCTCACGGGCGTCGTCGACAAGGTCGCCGTGCTGCCAGGCCCGGAACTCGCCGTGAAGCCGCTGGGCATCGTGACGGTCAGCGTGGCCGTGATGAAGACCAAGCCTTCTCACGCCTCGGAGCTGGCCAATCAGCTCCTGGCCGGCATGGTGGTGAAGCTGCTCAAGAAGGAGGGCGGCTGGTACTACGTGCAGTCGCTCGACGACCGCTACCTCGGGTGGATGGAGGCAGACCACCTGGCGCTCGCAACCGGCGAGCAGGCGGACGCGTTCGCCCGCTCGCCACGCGTCGTGGTCACGTCCCAGTTCGCGATCGTCAGGGAACAGGCGTCGGCCGACGCTCCCGTGGTGTCCGACCTCGTCGTCGGAGACATGCTGGAAGCGGCAGGCCAGGCGGGCTCATGGATTCCCGTTCGTCTGCCTGACGGTCGAAAGGGATTCCTCAGCCGCACGGACGCCGCCGACTATGGGGCGTGGAAGGCATCGCGCGCCGTCACGCCCGAGAACATCGAACAGACAGCGCGCCGCTTCATGGGCGTGCCCTACCTGTGGGGCGGCACGTCCGCCCGAGGGTTCGACTGCTCCGGATTCCTCAAGACCGTGTTCCGGCTGAACGGCCTCGAACTGCAGCGCGACACGGACCAGCAGGCGAACCAGGGCGCGGCCGTGCCGCTCGATGACGACCTGGCGCAACTCCGCAGAGGCGACGTGCTGTTCTTCGGCCCCCGACCCGGCGTGACGCGCATCACCCACACCGGGATCTACCTCGGAGGGAAGCTCTTCATCCACTGCTCGGGCATGGTGAAGCTGAACAGCTTCGATCCCGCGTCGCCGAGGTACAGCGAATCGCTGCTCAAACGCCTCGTGAGGGCCAGGCGGATGTAGGGCGACCGCCCGCGCATGACGGGCTTCTTCCAGTCGTGCTCATTTCTCCCGCAGCTCCCGCTCGAGGTCGAGCGCTCGCGGGAAGAGGATGTTGTTCTCGAGGTGGACGTGCCGGTGCAGATCCGCTTCGAACGCCTGCAGTTCCTGGTACGTCACCTTGAAGGTCGTACACGCGTCTGAAGGTGGGACGAATCCGGCGCTCAGCGTCCTGATTGCCGCCAGGTGATCCCCGGCGTTCTTGTGCTCGATCTCCATCATCCCGATCGGGTTGGCGATCGTTCCGAACGGCGCCACGGGCAGTTCCCCGCCGCGCGCGGCCGCGGACAGCCGGCTGATGTAGGGAAACAACATCCGCTCTTCCTTGGCCATGTGCGCCGTCAGGTCCGCGACGACGAGGTCGAATCGCTGCGCGATCTCCCTGACCTCCGGATGGTGGTCGCCGTGCACTTCGGCCACCTTGCGCGTGTGCGCCTGCATCGGGCCGACCGCCTGCCGCACGTAAGCGTGATGGTTGTTGACGATGTAGGTCGCCAGGAAGTCGAGGTCCCAGGCGGCGAACCGGGGCTGGTCCTGGGCCGACGCGAGGGCGGCCTCGAGCTGGGCCACCACCTGCCGGTCGTCCGTGCCCCGCTCGCGGCAGGCCTCCGCAATCGGGCGGTTCCCGCCGCAGCAGAAATCGATCCCGTGGCGTTCGAACACGGCCGCGGCCCGGTAATCGTCGGCCACGACGCTGCGAATGGTCATCTCTCGGTTCAACATGGTGGGGCTGCTTTCCGGACCGTCACCTGCCGGTCCCTGTATGTGCGTCTTCCGGCCCGTGCCAGACAATCTTGCCGTCCTCGATCTCGAGCGCGCCGCGCTGCTCCATCGCCTTGATCGACCGCACGACGGTCTCGACGCGCAGTCCCGTCATGTCCGCCAGCTGCTGCCGCGTGAACGGCACGCGGTAAGCGCGAGTCGTGCCCGCCGGGTCGGTGCCGCGCAGGTACTCGATGAGGGTCGCCAGGCGGTGCTCGGCCTCCTCGACCGCGATCTCGGCGAGCATCATCGACTTGTAGACGAGCCGCCCGCTCAGCACCTTCGTGAGCTCGAGGTGGATGGCCGGGTGTTCGGCGAGCAACCGGAGGAACGCGGCCCGGCCGCACGTCCACACGTCGCTCGCGACGACTGCCATCGCCGAGGCTGGGTACGGCACGTCGTTGAAGAATGGCGGTTCGCCGAAGCTCTGCCCGTCGGTGAACAGGCCCTGGACGAACTCGCGTCCCTGGTCGTTGTAACTGACCATCTTCACGCGGCCCGTCTTGACCTGGTAGAAGCTGCTGGCGGTCGTGCCCTGATCGAAGAGCGTCTCGCCCTTGCTCAGGGGCACGATGCGGGCGCCGTAGGCGCGCCAGAGTTCGTCGGGGATCATGGGCGTCGACATCAGTGTAGGCTCGCGCCTGGAGCGCGTTTATGACGCAGATCACCACCTCGACGGCCGGGCCGTTCGTGCGGCGCGGGCGTGAGCGAGGTCGAGGCTTACTTCTTCGGCGGCGCCGTGCGGCCGACCAGGTTGTGGATCGGCTTGATGGTCCGCAGGTACGCGTAAATGGCGTTGAGATCCTGGTCGGGCAGGTTCTGGATTTCCGCGATCGGCATCGGCGGCATCAGCACATCGCCCTTCGGATCCACACCGGTCCTGATCGTCTTCTTGAAGTCAGCCAGGGTCCAGCTGCCGATCCCGGTTTCCTTGTCCGGCGTGAGGTTGCGGGAGAGCGATACGCCCCACGGTCCGCGCCAGGCGGTGAGCAGCATGTTGGCGGACACGCCGCCGACGACCTCCGGGGCGAGGGGGGCGTTCTGCGGGTGTCCCGACAGCATCCGCAACATGTCGGGGGCCCCGTTCTGCAGCTTCGGGGTATGGCAATCGTTGCATCCGCCGAGCATCACGAGCTGCGCGCCGCGGGCGGGCGTTTCCGCGGGGGCCATCGTCTGCGGCTTGGCCGGCGGATAAGGGCTGCCGGGCTGCTGCCCGGCGAGAATGGAGATGGACGCGACGGCCATGAACGCCCCCGCGCCGGCGGCGAGCGCGGTGTGTCGTGTCATCGGAACACTCCTCTGAATGACGGGTTCAATTCAGTATACGACCGGCCCTCCGTGCTCGCTACCCGCATCCCCGCCCGTCAAATCACTTGCCGACGACCGACAGGGCGATCAGCGGATTGCGGCCGCGCCGCTCGAGCGTGTAGGTCACGCCCCTCGGGATCACGGCCAGCGACCCGGCGTCCAGCGACTGGTCCCGTCCTCCGGTCCGCAGGACGCCCTCGCCGGCGATGACGTAGAGGATCTCGTCGGCGTCGTCCCGCCCGCGCTGGTGCGTCGGGTCGCGGACCTGGAGGACAATGGGCGTCAGCACCGGCGTCCGGCCGACGCTGTCCTCCTTCTGCGGGTCGTTGCGGCCGATCAGGTTCCGCTGAATCCAGTCCGGCAACTCGAGAAGCGCAACGGCGGCGTTCGGGTCGACCGGAATCGTGGCGCGGGAGTTGGCGGGCTGCGCGGGCGGCGGCGGCTCAACCGGCTTGGCCGGCGCACGGTCGAGCGCGACGTCCACTTCCACCGCCGGCCCCGTCTTCACCGCCACCTCACGCTCCAGCGTGACGAAGCCGGCGGCCTCGAAGCGGAGACGATAGGTGCCGGGCCGGAGTCCTTCGAGCGTCAGGCCGCCGTCCCGCGACGTCGTCCCGTCGCGCGACATCGCCCCGCCCAGGACGACGCGCACGTCAGGAATGGTCTTGCCGACCGGATCGGTGACCACCAGCGTGATCGCGCCGCGCGCGGAGGACGTCGTGGCCGAGCGCGCGGGAGGCGTCGCCGGCGGCCTGGCGGCGGGCGGCTGGGCCTGCGGCGGAGGCGTCGCAGGTTTGGCCACCTGGGCCGGCGGCTGTTGCGCGGCGGGCTTCTGGGCCGGAGCCTGTGCCTGCGCCCCACCCGTGGACAGATTCGCGACCAGCAGGACGGCGGCCACGGCCGCCAGTAGGCGTGAGGTCATTGTCGAGTCTCCTGAGTGCTTGTACTCCGTGATTGTAATCCCAAGCGCCAACCCTATAGGGTCGGCCTAGGTACAAACGCGATGAGTTCCACCGACCGTAGGGCGGGTCTTCAGACCCGCCGGATGCCCGCCGGCGCCTTGACACGGGCGCGCGCCTCAGCACACGATGCGAATCGATGCCGCCACACGTTCGTGTCTTTGCTCCCGCCACGGTCAGCAACGTCGGACCCGGCTTCGACGTCCTGGGCCTCGCGCTCAATCAGCCGGGGGACGTCGTCGACGCCGAACTCGCCGACGCGCCCGGCGTCGAGATCGTCGAGGTCACCGGGGACGATGGCCAGCTGACGACGGACCCGACGAGAAACGTCGTCGGCGTCGCGGCGCAGTCGGTCCTCTCGCACCTGCTCGCGACCGGACGGACCGGGCTCGACCCGGAGGCGGCCCGGGCGCCAGGCGTGCGGCTGTGGCTGCACAAGCAGATGCCGCTCGCGAGCGGCCTCGGCAGCTCCGCCGCCAGCAGCGTCGCCGGGGCGGTGGCGGTCAACGAACTGTTCGGCGCGCCGCTCACGCGGCGCGAACTTCTGGCGCACGCGATGGCCGGGGAACGCGTGGCGTCGGGCGCCGCGCACGCCGACAACGCCGCACCGGGCCTGCTCGGCGGCTGCGTGCTCATCCGGAGCTACGACCCGCTCGACGTCATCGATCTGCCGGTTCCGGCGGCTCTTCGGGTCGCCGTGGTCCATCCCCACTGCCTGGTCTCGACCCAGAAGGCCCGCGCCCTGCTTCGAGGGCGGGGCTTCGTGATCGAACACGCGGTGGCGAACCTCGGCAATCTCGGCGCGCTCGTCTCCGGGCTGCATCGCGGGGACCTCGAGCTCATCGGGCGCAGCATCGAGGACCGGATGGTGGAACCGCTGCGGGCGGCGCTCATCCCCGGCTACGCCCAGGTCAAGAGTGCCGCGCTGCGCGCCGGGGCGCTCGGCTGTTCCATTTCCGGCTCGGGCCCGTCGGTCTTCGCCTTCGCCGCGAGCGATGAGGTCGCGACGCGGGTGGCCGCGGCGATGCGCGACGCCTTCCACGAAGCGGCCGGCCTCGACGCCGACAGCTTCGTCGGGCCGGTGAACGGGACCGGGGCGTACCGGCTCGACCTGCCATGAGGCTCGCGAGCACGCGTCACGCCTCGCCCGAGGTGCCCTTCCTCGAGGCCCTGCTTCGCGGCCTGGCGCCTGACGGCGGCCTCTATCTGCCGACGTCGCTTCCCCCGATCGACCCGCAGGTGATGGCCTCGTGGCGGGGCCTGCCGATCTCGGAGATCGCCGTGCGGGTGCTCGGCCATCTCATCGGCGACGAGTTCGACCGCGACGCGTTCGAGGCCCTGGTCCGCGACGCGTTCGACTTCCCCGCCCCGACCGTGCCGCTCTCGCACGATCTGTCGGTGCTCGAGCTGTTCCACGGCCCGACGCTCGCCTTCAAGGATTTCGGCGCGCGGTTCCTCGCGCGGGCGTTCGGCCACGTGCTGGCCGCGCGCGGCGGCCACGCCACCATCCTCGTCGCCACCTCGGGCGACACCGGCAGCGCGGTCGCGCTCGGATTCCACGGCGTCCCGCGCGTGCAGGTCGTGGTGCTGTACCCGGCCGGGAAGGTGTCGCCGTTCCAGGAAGCGCAGATGGCCACGCTCGGCGGAAACGTGACCGCGCTGCGCGTGCCGGGCACCTTCGACGACTGCCAGCGCCTGGTGAAGCAGGCCTTCATCGACCCGAGCCTCGACGACCTGCACCTGTCGTCCGCCAACTCGATCAACATCGGGCGGCTGCTGCCGCAGGCGGTGTATTACTTTGCGTCCTGGCTGGCCCTGGGCGGGCCGGCGGCCGGCGACGTCGTGTTCGCGGTGCCGAGCGGCAACCTGGGAAACCTCACGGCGGGCGTCATCGCCCAGCGGATCGGCCTGCCGGTGAGGCGCTTTCTTGTCGCCTGCAATCTGAACGACGTGCTGCCCGAGTATCTCCGCACGGGGAGGTACCGCGCACGGCCGGCGCGGCCGACCATCTCGAACGCGATGGACGTGGGGGACCCCAGCAACTTCCCGCGGCTGGCCGAACTGCACGGGCGTTCGTTCGACGCCCTGCGGACGAACCTCACGGGCGTGTCCGTTTCCGAGGAGGACACGCGGCGGGCGATCCGGCAGGCGCATGACGCCGACCGCTACGTGCTCGATCCGCACGGCGCCGTGGCGTTCGCCGCGGCCCTCCGGGCACGGCAGGACGCGGGCGAGCCCGGGCCGATCGTGGCACTGGCCACGGCGCACCCGGCGAAATTCGGCGAGGTCATTCGAGAGGAGCTCGGGCGCGCGCCGGAACTGCCGGCGGCGTGGCGCGACTGGGCGTCGCGCCCACTCATGGCTGTCGACCTGGAGAGCGCTGACTACACGACTTTCAGGACCCGTCTGCGCTAGCGGTCCACCGGCTGTCTACGACGCGAGCTTGTAGTGCAGGACCGTCACCTGGTAGTTCTGCACGTAGCCCGGTGCGAAGCCGCTGACGTCCCAGACCTGCACGCAGAAATTCGAAGCCAACGACGCCGTGCCGACGACCTGGGTGCTGACCTGCGCGGCCGTCGTCGAGCTGACGAGCGTGCAGGTGGTACCGTCCCAGATCCCCAGCCCCATCCCGATGGCCGGGAGCAGGGTAGTCGGAGCCAGCGCCGCCATCGTGACCGTGATGGAGCCAGGCGTCGCCGCGAAGACGTAGGTGTCCTTCGCGTTCGCCACGAGCGTGCCGCTATAAGTCTCCGTGGCGGTCGTGGTACTCGTCGTCGTCGTGCTCGTCGTGGTCGTGGTCGTCGTGGTGGTCACCGTCGGTGACGCCGGAGACCCGCAACCGGCGACCAGGGGCGCCAGGATCAACGCGAGAAGGCATGCGCGGCACACGGATCGAATCATTCCTGGCTCCACAGCGAAAACCGACGGCCCGGCGCTTTCCGCCCGGACCTGCTCAAGAGTAGCAGATCACGCACAACCTGTGCCACCTCGACGACTCCTCAGCGTCGAGCCTTCTCGGTGAACGGGGCCATCCCCGCGCCAGGGAATGACGCCGGGCAGGGTCACGTAACTGCTTAGACTGACTTCGGGCCGCGACAGTCTGCCGTCACTGCCTCTCGTAGACGATTTTCCCTCCGACGATGGTCATCACGACCTTCAGGTCCCGGATCACCTCGGGCGGCCCCTTCAACGGGTCTCCCGAGAGCAGCACGAGGTCGGCCAGCTTTCCGGCGCCGATCGTGCCCTTCTCGCGTTCCTGGAACTCGGCGTACGCGGCGCCGACGGTATAGGCTTCGAGCGCCTCGGCCACGCTCACCTTCTGCTCCGGCACCCAGCCGCCCGGGCGGCGGCCGTCGAGCGTGGCCCGCGTCACGGCGGCGTAAACGGTCTGCAGCGGGTCGAGCGGCGCCACGGGCCAGTCGGTGCCGAACGCCACCCGGATCTTGTGGTCGAGGAACGTGCGGAAGGCGTAGGTCGTCTTCGCCCGCTCCGGACCGATTCGCTTCTCGGCCCACTGGCCGTCGTCGATCGCATGGTAGGGCTGCACCGACGCGATCACGCCCAGCGAGGCGTACCGATCGAAGTCCTTCGGGGCGACGTGCTGCGAGTGCTCGATGCGCGGCCGGCGGTCTCGCGTGCCGTTAGCCCGCGCGACGTCCGAGAACAGATCAAGCACCATGGAGATTGCCCGATCGCCGATGGCATGGACGCACAATTGTTCGCCGGCACGATCGATGGCCACCAGCCGGCCTCGCATCGCCTCGAGCGGCTGCATCTCGTCGGCCAGCAGCCCGTGCGAGCCGGGCGCGTCGGCGTAGGGCTCGAAAAAGAACGCCGTCGTCGAGCCCAGCGATCCGTCGGCGAATCCCTTGGCGCCGCTGACGCGGAAGAACGGGGTCGCCGCGGTCTTCACCGGGCCCTTCGCCAACTGCTCCGCGAGCGCCACCTCGAACGGCACGGCACGGATTCGCGCCGTCAATTCGCTGCGCGACGTAAACGCGGCGTAAATGGCCACGTCGTCGGGGTCGGGCCCCATGTCCTGCACGCTGGTCACGCCGTGCGAGGCCATGTGCGCGAGGGCCCGCCTCAGCGTTCGTTCGCGCTGCGCGGAGGTCGGCGACGGGATGACCTTGAAGACGATCGCCCGGGCCGCGTCTTTCAGGATCCCCGTCGGCTCTCCCTTCGCGTCGCGGACGATCAGGCCACCCGCCGGGTCCGGCGTCTTCGAGGTGATGCCGGCCAGGTGCAGGGCCACCGAATTGGCCAGCGACATGTGCTCGTCATACCGGTCAACAAACACCGGCGTCGCCGGCGTGACGGCGTCGATGAGCTCGCGCGTCGGCAGCGGCGCGCCGGGCCACCGCTGCTCGTCCCAGTTACCGCCCATCACCCACTCGGCCGGGCCGGTCCGCTTCGCCCGATCCCCGATGCGGCGCGCGAACTCGGCGGGCGTGGCGGCGTCCTTCAGGTCCACGCTGTCGAGTTGTGCGCCGCCCGTCATCAGGTGGATGTGCGCGTCCTCGAAGCCGGGCATGAGGAATCGGCCTTCGGCGTCGATAACGCGGGTGTCCGGCCCGCGCAGGCGCTCGACCTCGCCGCGGGTCCCGACGGCGAGGATCCGGTCGCCGGAGACCGCGACCGCCTCGGCCTCTGGCCGCGCGGCGTCGACGGTCCAGACGCGGGCATTCACCACGATCAGGTCGGCTCGACGGCCCGACCCGAACGACGATGAGCCGATGCCCCCATGGCACGCGACGACGCCCGTCGCCGCCGACAGCGCACCCGCGATGCTGGCCATTTGCCACACTCTCCGTACAAAAGAAGGACTGCGCATCGCCGCGGATTATAATCCCTCGCCGGAGGGCCCGATGAGAACCCGTCGCGCTATTGTCCTGGCCGCCGCGCTCGCGCTGGCCGCCAGCCCTGTCTTCGCCCAGTCGCAGCCGGTCCGCGCGCAAGGCGCCATGGTGGTGTCGCAGAACGCCGTGGCCTCGCAGGCCGGGGCCCAGGCCATCCGAGACGGCGGCACGGCGATCGACGCCGCCGTGGCGACGGCCTTCGTGCTGGCCGTCACCCACCCGACCGCCGGCAACATCGGCGGCGGCGGCTTCATCGTTTTCCGACCGGCGTCCGGCGCGCCCGAAACGTACGATTTCCGCGAAACGGCGCCGACGGGGTCCCAGCCAACGATGTTCCTCGAGGGCGGGAAGTACAGCGTCACCCTGCACCACAACAGCTATCTCTCGGTGGGGGTGCCGGGCACCGTCGCCGGCCTCTACCTGGCGTGGAAGGATCACGGGAAGCTGCCGTGGAAGCGGCTGGTCGAGCCGGCGGTCGGCCTGGCGAGGGACGGGTTCCCCGTCACCGAGGGGCTGGCCCGGTCGCTCCGGTCCGCGCTGCGGCCGATGGCGCCCTACCCGGCGTCGATGGCGCAGTTCTCGAAGAACGGCACCCCCTACGAGGCCGGCGACATCCTCAAGCAGCCGGACCTCGCGCGCACGCTCCAGCGCATCGCCGACCAGGGGCCCGCCGGCTTCTACGAGGGTGAAACGGCCGCGCTCATCGAGAAGGAGATGGCGGCGCACGGAGGGTTGATCACCCGCGCGGACCTGAAGGCCTACCAGCCGAAGAAACGCGCGCCGACGATCGGCACCTACCGGGGGTACGACATCGTGTCGATGCCGCCGGTCAGCTCGGGCGGCGTCGGCCTCATCGAGCAGTTGGACATCCTCGAAGGCTACGACCTTAAGGCGCTCGGCTTCAGGTCGGCCGCGGCCACCCACGCGCTCATCGAGTCGATGCGTCGTTCCTTCGCCGACCGAGCCCGCTATCTCGGCGACCCCGATTTCGTCGCCGACATGCCGATCGCGAAGCTCGTCTCGAAGGAGTACGCCGCCGCGCTTCGCAAGACGATCTCGCCGACGCGCGCCTCGAAGTCCGAGCCGTCCAGTTTCGAATGGCCCCCGGAGAGCGACGAGACGACGCACCTCTCGGTCGTGGACCGCGACCGCAACGCCGTGTCACTCACCTACACGCTCGAAGCGGGATACGGATCGAAGATCGCGGTGCCCGGCGCCGGGTTCCTGCTCAACAACGAGATGGGCGACTTCAACGCCGGGCCCGGCCTGACGACGGCCGACGGCCTCATCGGGACCGAGCCGAACCTCGCGCGCCCAGGCAAGCGGATGCTCTCCAGCATGGCGCCGGCCATCATCTCGAAGGACGGCAAGCTCTTCATGGTGACGGGCAGCCCCGGCGGCCGCACCATCATCAACACGGTGCTGCACACCATCCTCGACGTCGTGGACTTCGGCATGAACGTGCAGGAGGCGGTGGACGCGGCGCGCTTCCACCACCAGTGGCTGCCCGA
>PMKG01000350.1 GCA_003157675.1 Acidobacteriota bacterium | reverse complement strand
GCCGTGCACGACGCGGTGGCCGATCGCGTGGATGTCGGCGAGGCTCGCGACGCCCGGGATGCGCGTCTCGGGGGCCATCACCCAGTTGATGACGTGGGCCAGCGCCGCCTTGTGATCGCGCAGCGGCATCGCGCCCTTGACGGGCGGGTGGTCGCCGACCTGGAAGGTGATGATCGCTTCGCTGCCGATCCGCTCGATCAGCCCCTTGGCCAGCTGGCGGTCGCCGTCCTTCTCGATCAGGTCGGCGTCGGTCTCGATGATCTGGAACTTGAGGGACGAACTGCCGCAGTTGAGAACGAATACGTTCATGATCGCACCCTGGGGGGCAGATGAGTTGCCCCCTATTCTAATCGAATCGATCGACTAGCGAGGCGGGCCTCTGATCGTCGAGCATGCCCGCCTCGCNNCGCGTGCGCGGGGCTCTAGACGTCGTGAAGGGCACATGTGACCTCGACAGAACTCGACTCATTTGCCACGACTTTGGCCCTTCACGACGTCTAGGGGTGGAAGTGCACGGTGAAGCGGATCTGGCGCACCGGGGAGCTGTAGAAGGTGCCGAAATAGGGAGAGGCGACGTTCCGCTGCACGTCCTCGGGCGCGAAGGTGTTGAAGGCGTTGATGACGACGAAGCCGAGCCACGGCCGGAGCCGGCCAATCCGGAACCGGTGCTCGATCGACGCGTCGAGCGTCTTTCGGACCGGGAAGCGCAGGCTGTTGCGCGCGCCCACGAAGTCGAGCTGCTCGTCGACGGCCGAGTACGGGTAGCCGGTCCGGATCTCGCCGGCCGCCTCGAGCGTCCAGTAGTGCGGCAGCTTGATCCGGGCCCGCCCGACGAAGCGATCGGGCGTGTCGGTGTCGGTCGGGCCGTACGCGTCGGGGCGGACGATCGGGTTCGCCGTCAGGTTCAGGAAGTACCCGTAGGCGTCGTTCAGGTTCGCCTGTGAGGACGAGTGCGTGTAGGACAGGTCGAGGTCGAGCAGCGTCCCGCGCTTCAAGTGGGCGCCGACCTCGGTGTCGCGGTAGAGCGAGGTGCCGTCGGAATCGAGCGAGATGACCCCCTGCGAGCCGACGCTCGAGGTGTCGAGCACCAGCTCGTGGCTGCCGCGCCGCTCGAGGTGGTTCGCGCGCAGCGACACCGACGGCGTCAGCCGGTGTTCGTAGCCGATGTTCCAAGTCGAGCTGCGCGGCGTCTGCGGGCTGGCGACCAGCCTGTGGTCATACACGACGGGCGTGCCGACGACCGTCAGGCCGTCGGGGCCGTAGGCGGTCTCGGTCAGGTTCGACAGCCCGCCGAACGCGCCGGCCATCAGCGGCGTGCGCTCGTAGAAGAGCCCCCAGCCGCCGCGGATGGTCGCGTTGCGGTTCTTGTCGAGCGCCACGGCGATGCCGACCCTGGGGATGGCGTTCAGGCGGCCGAACACCCCGTCGCGCTCCAGGCGCACGCCGTATTCGAGGATCACGCCGCTCTTCTTGACATGCCAGCGGTCCTGCACGAAGAGCCCCGCTCCGGTGGCCGACATGCCTCCGATGGCCGGCCCGCCGACCAGCCGGCGTGTCAGCGTCCCGTCCTCGCGCAGGACGTCGATCGGCCGCGTCTGGATCTCGCCGTCGAAGGTGGCATACAGGAGGTCCACGCCCCCCTTGATCAGGTGGTCGCCCCCCGGTTTGCTGACGAACCCCGACACCGTCGCGCTCGCCTCCAAAGCCTCCGAGTCGCGCGTCTGCTTGGCGTAGTAGATGCCCCCGTTCTGCTCGGGGGCCAGGATCATCTCGGTCGCCGACCCGTGGCCGTCCACTGACGTGCCGTAGTGCGTGAAATGAACCAGCGTCTCGAGCACCATCGCGTGCGGCAGCTGCTCGGTGTCGTTGACACTGGCGCGGTACACGCGCTGCGTCAGATCGGCCGTGGCCTCCGGCGGATTGAACATGCTGAGATTGGTCCAGTCGGCGTTTTCGGGGGCCATCGTGAACGTGCCCCAGAGCGTGTTCTTCGAACTGGCGACGTAGTCGAACCGGGTGAAGGAGTTCAGGTTCTTGGTCGTCCTCCGCTGGTCCTGCGGTCGGCTCGCCACGTCGTCGGACTGGTAGCGGAGCTGGAGGCTCTCGGCGACGAACAGCTTGTTGGCGATGATCGGCCCGCCGACGGCCACGTGCGGGGCCTCCGACCCGAGCGCGATGATGTGGAACGGGTTGCTCGAGCCGCGCTTCAGGATGAATGCCGGGAAGAAGTCGTTGACCGTCGCCGACCATTTGTTCGCGCCGCTGCGCGTCGACACGACGATCACGCCGGTCGAGAACCCGCCGAACTCCACGGCGTAGGGATTCGCCATCACCTGGATGGAATTCACGGCGTCGCCCGGAAGCTGCACGGGGCTGATGCCGGCCGCCGGGTCGAGCACCTGGGCGCCTTCGATTTCGAGGCCGATCTGGTTGGGTCGGCCCCCCTTGATGGCCCATTCGCGCCCGTAGGCCGAGACGCTCGGCAGCCACCGCAGCTCGGCCGCCACGCTGCCCGAGCTCATCGCCGACTCCGCTATCTCGCGCCCGCTGATGCTCTCGGCCGGCGCCAGCGGCTTGGCGAGGTTCATCGGCGTGTCCGAGGCGGGCGTGACGTCGATCGACTGCTCGACTTCGAGCAGCTTGAGGTCCACATCGACGGTGCGCGTGACCCCTTCGGCCAGTTGCACCGGCTGTTCGCCCTTGTGAAACCCCTCGATGTTCATCGTCAGCTTGTACACGCCGGCCTTGGGCACTTCGAGGCGGTAATGCCCGTTCTCGTCGGTGACCGTCTCCCCGGCCGGCTCGCCGGCGCTGCCGATGAGCGTGACCACCACGCCCGGCAGCCGCATCTTGCCGTCGAGGGTGCTGATGGTGCCGGTCACCGCCGTCGGAGGGGGAGGTGCGGCGATCGCGGGAACGGCTGACAGCCATCCGGAGAGCAGGAGGAACACGCAACCGCTGAGGAGCCGCCGGTGGAGCCGCACGCAAGTCATCAAATGTTCAGGCCTCGTGACACCAATCCTTAATAGTAACATCGGCTCATTGGCAGCGGCGGACCAGTCCCGGGGTTACGGCCGGTTCCGTTCGTAGATGATGACCCCGGCCACGCGGTCCCGTTCACGGTAGTGCGCCCGGACGGAGGTATCGAGGCGAGGGTAGCGCGAGAGCGGAAAACGGGCGTACCCGTTCCAGGCCGCCGGCGCGACGTCCACAAGGAACCGCGGCTGGCGTCGGTCGAGGTCGTCGAACAGCATGTCCCACGCCGGCCGGACGACGTTCGGCGTCGGATCGTCGAGCCCCGTCTGGCTGCGCGTCCCAGGGCTGGTGCCTGTCAGGTAATCGCAGAATATGAAGCGGGTGCCGGTCGTCCGCCTGGCCAGGACGTAGACCTCCACCGAATGCCCCCAGATGAAGACCGAGTCGTTCGGGTCGCTCACCTCGCGCAGGCGGGCCGCGACTTCCTCGTAGGGCGGTTGCGGATCGAGGCGGTCCATGACGGCCCCGTGCAGGACCGTGGACACGGCCAGCGCGACCGCGGCCGGCACGAGGACCAGCATCACCACCACCGGCCGCAGGCGCCTGAACCGATCCCGGAACGCCAGCAGCGGACCCGTCGCGAGCAGGCACAGCGCCGGCAGGACCAGGTGGAAGTAGTGTCCGAAGAATCGGCGTCCCGGGAGGAGCGCCACGACCGAGGCCGCCAGCCAGACCACCGCCAGCGCGCGGGCGGCGAGCTCCTGCCGGCTCGCGCCGGCCAGCCCCCACCGCCGCCAGTCGCGGATCGTGCGCCAGCATCCGGTCAGGCCGAACGCGTAAGGCAGGAAGGCCGCCGTCGCGATGAGCAAGGTGCGTACGAGCCCGAGCCGAAGGGCTTCGAGCCCCCTGGGACCGGCGTCGATGTAGAGGAAGTTATAGCAAAACCAGAACCACATGTCGGCGAGCCCGCTGTTCAGCCAGGCCCGCACGACGTAGACGGCCGGCACGACGAGACCACCGGCCAGCGCCACGCCGAGGCCGGCCAGTGCCGCCGCGACGGTCCGTCGCCGCGCCACCACCTCGAGCAGCAGCGCGACGGCGACGACGGCCAGGAACGTGGCCCCCTGGTACTTGAACGCCACCGACACGCCGGTCAGCACGCCGACGCCGAACAGCGTCCGCCACCGCTGGCGCCGGTCTCTCGTCAGCCCTCCGGCGAGCCAGGCGAAGGCGACGGCCTGGGGCGCCAGCAGGAACAGCTCGCCATTGGCTGCCAGCGCGTCGAAGTCCGCCATGGTCGTCGAGAACACGACGAGCAGGAGGGCAGTGACCCAGCCGGCCCTGGCGTCGCCCCACAGCCGGCCGGCGGCGCGGGAAAGCGCGAACGCCGTCAGCAGGACGGAGAGGACGACCAGCAGGTGGGCCAGCTGTGTGTTGTACGGGCCGAGCACCCGGAAGCTGGCCAGGTACACGTCGTAGATGGCCGGGGGTTTGTGGTCCACCGTGCCCTGGTAGAGCACGGCGCCCCGCTGCATCGCCTCTGCCACCGTGGCGTAGGAGGCTTCGTCGCTCGAGAGCAACGTGCGGCCGAATGTCGGCAGGCGGAGCCCGAGGCCGGTCAGGAGCACCAACCCGAGCAGCAGGGCGTGAGCGTGTCTGGAAAAGAGCGTCCTCGGTAAACTGGCCACCAGCCCGCACTATATCACGGCGTTTCCATCGGCCGTGATGCCGTGCCAGGCGGGTGGAGCCGGCCACCGGGGATGGGTTTCGACGGAGTTTCGATCTAGGACATGATTTCTTGGGGGGTCCGGGATATGATCGAGAGGTTGCGGTCCAGGCGGAGCCTCGTTTGACAGAGATCACCGAGGCGGCTTCGCCACGTTCGCACGCGGTTGGAGGTCGAGTTGAGCATCTGGCATCTGGTTGTTGAGAGCGCGCGGCGGCTCATGACGGCACGGCCGGGCTACATCCTCCTGGCGTTGTCGCTCTACGTCGCGAGCCTGTTCATCGTCGGTGCGCGGTGGCGGGGCTTTGTCCGGTCGGTGGGAGGAGAGGTCGCCGTCTGGCGGGCCTCGCTGGCGACGCTCGGCGGCATTGCCGTCAACAACCTGTTTCCGTCCGGCCGGCTCGGCGGGGAAGCGTGCCGCATCGCCCTCGTGCGCAGGCATGGCGTGGTGACGTGGCGGCAGGCGACGGTGTCGGCGGTCTGGGACCGGCTCTCGCAGGTGCCGGCCATCGCGATCCTCGTCGTGCTGGCCGTGCTGGCTCTGAAGGACCTGGCGTCGAACTGGCACCAGATGGCCGCCCTCGGGGCGGTGATGCTGGCGCTGGTGGCCGCCGGGTTCGCCATCAGGCACCTGCGACGCTCGAAGCCGGCCGAGGGCGGGTGGCGCGAGCACCTCGCGTTCAACCGGTCGAACCTGCGGGTCTTCGGGATCGGCATCGGCCTTTCCGGCCTGGTCTTCCTCCAGGACGTGCTGCGGATTTCGTGCGCGGCGCTGGCGTTCGGCGTCAGCCTTCCGCCGACCAAGATCGCCGTGCTGTCGATCGTGTCGCTCGTTGGCGGCCTCGCGCCGAGCCTCGGCGGTTTCGGACCGGTCGAAGGCGGCCTGGTCGCCGGCCTGATGGCGTTCGGCGTCGATCTGCCGACCGCGGCCGCCATCACGGCCGCCGAGCGGCTGATCTCGTACGGTTTCAGTACCTCGGCCGGTTCGGCCGTGGTAGCCTTGCTGGGAGGGCGATCGCTCTGGAAGACGATTCGCCAGGCGGCCTGGTCTCCCGACCCGCTCTAGTCCCCCGAGGGGCTGGCGCTCAGCTGAACCGGACGCTCGGGGACGTGTGCGCTTTATACCGGTGAGGGCAATCGTCTCGCGATGACACATTTGGACGTGGACGAGATCGGACGCGACGTGGCCGCCGTGATCCGACGCGTGTGCAGGCGGCCGGTCGAGGTGGTCCCGCACAGCGCGCTGACGGCCGACCTCGGCTTCGATTCTCTCCAGACTCTCGAAATGGTGGCCGAACTCGAAGACCGGTTTGACATCATCGTTCCGATCGAGCGCGTGCCGCAGATCCAGACCGTCGGTGAAGCGGTCGACTGCGTCCGATCGCTCCTGGCGGAGAGCGCCCATCCCTGATGGCCCTGCTCACACTACCCAAGGCTCTGACCGTCGCGGCCCGCGGCGACGGGGGGTTCGAGTACCTCGCTGAGAACGGCCAGCCGTTGTCGACGCAGCCGTTCTCCGACCTGCTCGAGGAGGCCCTGTCGGTCGCCGGCGGCCTGCGCGAGGCCGGTCTCGCGCCGGGCGAGACGATCATCCTCATCGTGCCGGACGCGCGCGACTTCCTGACCACGTTCCTCGGCGCCGCGTGCGCCGGCCTGGTTCCCGCGCCCCTCTACCCGCCGGTTCGCCTCGACCAGTTCGGCGCCTACCTGCGGCAGACGATGCCCGCGGTGAGCGTCAGCCGGGCGGCGGCCGTCGTCACGACGACGCTGCTCAGGCGCGTGCTCGGGACGATGCAGTCCAGCGTGCCGTCGGTGCGCACGGTCCTCGCCATCGAGAAGCTCCGCGGCTCCGCACTGCCGAGGGCGGAGAACGTCGGCCTCGACGACCCGGTCTTCCTGCAGTTCACCTCCGGCTCGACCTCCGACCCGAAGGGGGTCGTGCTCACGCACCGGAACCTCGCCGAGAACGTGACGGCGATTGCCGGGCCCGCGGGGGTGCGCCTCTCGCCGACCGACCGCGGCGTCTCGTGGCTGCCGCTGTTCCACGACATGGGCCTCATCGGGATGGCGCTGACGGTGCTCTACGGCGGCTGCTGGAGCGAGTTCATCTCGCCGCTGGCCTTCCTGAAGCGGCCGGGCCTGTGGCTGAAGGCCATCAGCCGCCGGCGCGGGACGATCAGTTTCGCCCCCAATTTCGCCTACGACCTCTGCGTCAGGCGGGTCCAGCCGCGTGAGATGGTGGACATGGACCTGTCGTGCTGGCGGGTGGCCGGCTGCGGCGCCGAGCCGATCCGCGCCGAGACG
>PMKG01000326.1 GCA_003157675.1 Acidobacteriota bacterium | reverse complement strand
ACGCCGATGGAGAGCGGCTTCTGGAACGAGCTGGGGTCCTCGAGGAAGTTGAGGACGACGCCCGGGATCTTCTCGAGGCGCTGCCGCGCCACGTGGGTGAACTGCTTCACGCTCAGCGCGCGCTCCTTCTTCGGCACGAGCCGCACGAACACCGTCCCGTCGCGTACCGTGTCCGAGTCGCCCGCGCCAATCGCCGCGTAGGTGAACTGCACTTCGGGGAACGCCTTGAGATCCTTCAGCACCTCGTCCACGCGTCCGCGCGTCTCGGCCATCGACGCGCCGGGCGCGCTCTTGAACTTGAGCGCGAACTCCCCCTGGTCCATCTGCGTCATGAACTCGGTCTGGAGGACGGCGAACACGGCCACGCCGCCGATGAACGCGGCGAACGCCGCGCCGACGACGACCAGGCGGTGGTCGAGCGCCCAGGCGATNNGAGAGCATCGGGTCGAGCGTGAAGGAGACGAACAGCGACACCAGGACGGCGAACGCCACCGTCAAGCCGAACTGGTAGAAGAACCGCCCGATGATCCCCTTCATGAACGCGACCGGCACGAACACCGCGATGATCGACATCGAGGTGGCGATCACGGCCAGGCCGATCTCCGACGTTCCTTCCCGCGCGGCCTCGAAGTGGTCCTGGCCCCGCTCCAGGTGGCGGACGATGTTCTCCCGCACGACGATCGCGTCGTCGATGAGCAGCCCGATGGCGAGCGAGAGCGCCATCAGCGTCAGCACGTTGATCGTCATGTTCAGGAAGTACATGACGATGAACGACGAGACGACCGAGATGGGCAGCGTCAGGCCGGTGATGACCGTCGAGCGCCACGAGTTGAGGAACAGGAACACGATGAAGATCGTCAGCAGGCCGCCGAGGATCAGCGTGTTGTAGACGTCGCTGACCGACTCGCGGATGAAGGTGGACGTGTCGCGGACGATCTGGATCCGGGTGCCCGGCGGCATCTCCTTCTGCAGCGTGGCGACCGCCGCGCGGACGGCGTCCACGACGGCGACCGTGTTGGCCTTGGTCTGCTTGGTGATGTCGATCGCCACGGCCTGTTTGCCGTTGATGAGCGCGAGCGATCGCTGCTCCTCGATGCCGTCGACGATGGTCGCCAGGTCGCCCAGCCGGATCGGCTGGCCGCCGCGCCGCGTGATCACCATGTCGCGGTAGGCGGCCGCGTCGCGCGGCTTGCCGCTGATGCGCAGCGGCATCTCGGTGTCGCCGCGCGTCAGGCGGCCGAGCGGCGTGTTCACGTTCTCGGAGGCGAGGCCGGCGACGACCTCGTCGACGCCCATGCCGAAGGCCGAGAGGCGCGCCGGGTCGATGTCGACCGCGATCTCACGCTTGGAGGACCCGATCAGCTTCGCCTTGGCGACGCCGGGAATGCTCTCCAGCCGGCGCTTGATCCGCCGGTCCGCGAGCGTCGTCAGCTCGCGCGGGGGCAGCGCCGACGACTGGATGGCCAGCGAGATGATCGGCATCGCGCCGAAGTCGAACTTCTCGATGACCGGCTCCTTCATGCCGTCGGGCAGCTCGCGGCGCACGGCGTTGATTTTCGCCCGCGCTTCCTGCGAGACGTCGTTGACCTTCACCTCGAGGTTGAACTCCACGATGATGGTCGACAGTCCCTCCCGCGACACCGACTGGACGTGCTTGACGCCGGCGATCGGGTTGACGGCCTCCTCGATCTTCTTCGTCACCTCGCGCTCGACCGTCTCGGGCGACGCGCCGGGGTACTCCGTGATGATCGACAGCACCGGGATCTCGACGTCCGGCATCTGGTCGATCGGCAATCGGCGGACCGAGAAGATGCCGAGCGTCACCAGCGTGAGCATCATCACGGTGGCGACGACCGGCCGTTTGATCGACAGGTTCGAGAGGAACATGGCTACGCCCCCTCGCCCTTGGAGACGACGACGCGGTCGCCGTCGCGCAGCGCGAATCCGCCGCGGGTGACCACCTGGTCACCCGGCTCGACACCCGACAGAATCTCGATCGACGTGCCGTTGCCCATGCCCGTCGTGACCGACCGTCTCTGCGCCTTATCGCCGGTCACCACGAACAGGTCGGCCTGGCTCTTCTCAAGGTTCCAGTTGAGCAGGGCCTCCTTCGGGAGCAGGAGGACGCCGGCCCGGTCGCCGACGACGAGGCGACCCTTGACGAAGGCGCCATCCCTCAGGGCGCCGTCGGGATTCGGCACCGCGACGATGACCTTCGCCGACTGACTCGCCGGGTCGATGACCGGGTTGATGAACATCACCTTGCCGGTGAACGCGCGCCCGGGAACGGTGTCGGTCGAGAACTGCAGCATCTGCCCCACGTGGACGCCCGAGAGGCGCGTCGACGGCACCGACACGGTGAGGTCGAACAGGCGGTTGTCGACGATGCGGAACATCGACGAGTTGCCGCCCATGTTCTCGACCCGGTCGCCGACGCTGACGCCGCGGGAGGCCACGATGCCATCCATCGGTGAAGTAATGAACGACTTGGACAGCCGGGTCTGGGCGGTGCGGATCTGCGCCTGCGCCGCCGCGGTGCCCGTTTCCGCAGCTTCCACGGCCGTCTTCGCGTCGTCGAGCGCCTGCTGCGTGATGAGGCCGAACTGCTTGAGCTGCTGCGCGCGCTCGTACTCGCGGCGCGCGTGGTTTTCGGCCACCTTGGCCTGCGCCTCGGCCGCTTTGAGCGCCTCGATGCCGGCCTCGGTTTCGCGCGTGTCGAGCCGGGCGAGCCGGGCGCCGCGGCTCACGGGCACCCACTCGGTCACGTACACCTCGGTGACGACGCCGGTCACCTCGGACTTGACGTCGGCCGAGAACTTCGCCTGGAGCGTGCCGACGACATCGACGCTCTCCTGGAGATCGGCGCGGACCGCGGGCTCGACGCTGACGGCCACCGGCGGCCGGCCGACTTCCTGCTGCTGCTGCGGGTCGGCCTTCTTCGAACAGGCAGTCGCCGCCGCAAGGGCGGCCGTGAGGACGAGGATGAGGGCGATCGAGCGTCGGATGCGTATCATGAACGTGGTTCTCCTTGCTGCCGCTGCTACCCACGAGCGCCGTCGAACAGGAGCCCGACCAGGCGCTGAAGCGTCGCCAGGTCGACCTTGGCGACGCCGTAATGAAGCTGTCTCATGGTGAAGACGCCGATGATGCCCATCATCATCAAGGCGATGTCGGACGGGGACGCGGTGGCCGAGATCTCGCCCGCCGCCTGGCCGTCCTCGACGATCTGCCTGACGACCCGCTCGGACTGGCGGTCGAACACCGTGAAGTCGAACTTCGGCATTCCTTCGAGCGGGCCGAAGAACACCGAGTGCGCGACGCGCGCGACCGGGACGTGCTCCTGGAAGAGGTCGTGGAGGTCGGTGCAGAGCGCGGACAGCCGCTCGCGCGCCGTGCCCTTTCTGGTCATCGCGGCGTCCATCTTCCGCGCGAACGCCCGCGCCGCCTCCTCGAGCACCGCGGTCAGAAGCGCTTCCTTGCTGCCGAAGTGGTAGTAGAGGGCGGGCTTGGCGACGCCGGCCAGTTCGACGATCTCGCGGACCGAGGCGGCGGCGTAGCCCTTGCGGTCGAAGACGTCGACCGCGGCGCACAGCAGCCGGCTGCGCGTCTGGTTGTCGTGTTCCGCGGGCGCGACCGCGGCGTTCTTTTCGGTGTCCGCCATGTTCGTGGTCTTTACCGAGGCTGCCGACGGTCAGGGGGTATACCGACCGGTAGGAAGCATCAGAAATGTGCTACGGGATGAACGGTCCGAAAGTTCCTCTCGGAGGTATTCTGGACTGAATCGAGATACCTACCGGTCGGTAGTATGACAGAAGTCGACTTCAGATGGCAAGGGATCGGGGATCGGGGGTCTGGGGCGGGGGGACGATCGGGGCTGTAGTAGGCGGTAGGCAGTAGGCAGTGGATCACGCGTGCCACGCTGCCTACCGCCTACTGCCTACTGCCGGATGGCCTTCCCTTCGGCGTCGAACGTCTCCACCTTCCCGAACTTCTTGAGCCCCTCGGCGATCTTCTTGCCGTCGCCGACGGCCACGATCTGCAGGCGCGACGCATCGAGATACTTCTTTGCGACCGCCTGCACCTGGTCCTGCGTGATGGCCATCACGCGCGCCGGGTACTTGTCCCAGTAGTCCGCCGGCAGCTTGTAGATGTAGCTGACGATGTAGTCGGAGAGGATCGCGCCCGGGGACTCGAGCGAGAGCGCGAAGCTGGCGACCAGCGACCGCTTCTTGTCGGCGAATTCCTTGTCGGGAATCCGCTCGTCCCGCATCCGTGCGATCTCCTTCATCATCTCGGTCAGCGCGGGCTCGGTCACCTCGGTCCGCACCTCGGCGCTCGCCGACCAGTCGCCGCGATACCGCAGCGTGGTCATGCGGCTGTAGGCCCCGTAGGTGTAGCCCTTGTCCTCGCGGAGGTTCAGGAAGAGCCGGCCGCTCGGCCCGCCGCCGATGATCGTGTCGGCCAGCCTCGCGACGTCGTAGTCGGGGCTGGTCCGGTTGATCATCTGCGTCCCGACGATCAGGTTGGTCTGGACCGAGCCGGGACGATCGATCAGCGTGACCCTGGCCGGGCCGATCGCGTCGGGATCGGCGACGCTGAGCTGGGGTAGCCCCTTCTTCGTCCACCTGGCCAGTTTCGTCTCGAGCCGCTTCTTGATGTCGGCGAGCGTCACGTCGCCGGTCACGCCGATGTAGGCGTAGTCGGGCGCGTAACGGGTCGCGTGGAAGTTGACGATCGCGTCGCGCGTGATCTTGTCGAGCGCCTCGGCCGTCATCATCCGCCCCGCCGGGTGCGTGCCGAACACCACGCGGCCGTAGGCCTCCTGCGCGAGGTAGGCGGGCTGCGCCCGCTGCTGCACGAGGTTGCCCTTCATCCGCGTCTTGTAGCGGGCCAGTTCCTGATCGGGGAACGTCGGGTTGAGCAGCATGTCGGTCGCGATGTCGAGGACCTTGTCCAGATGCTCGGTCATCGCGCCCATGCTGAGCACGGTGGTTTCGGACGAGGAGGCGGTCCCGGCCCCCGCGTTCGCCGCCAGCCTGTCGAGCTCGGTGGCGATCTGCTGGGACGTTCGCGTCTTCGTGCCCTCCGAGACCATCGCCGCCGTGATCGAGGCCAGGCCGGGCATGTCCGCCGGGTCGTAGTAGCCGCCCGCCCCGCGCATCTGGATCTGGATGGAAACCTGCGGCACCCGGTGGTCCTCGAGCACGATGAGGTGCACGCCGTTTGCGAGATCAGCGTGCTGGGCCTTCGGCAGAACGACCTTCAGCACCGTGTCCGACACCGGCGCCTTGCCCTTGATCACGACGCCCTTGGTCGGAGACATCCCCTGCGTGACCGGCGCCTGCGCCGTCGTCACCGTCAGCGCGAGAAGAACGAATGCCGCGGAGGTCAGGGTTCGCTTCAACATCACTCGCCTCCCTTCGTCGCGGCCGCGGGCTTGGGCACGGTGATGACCACCGTCCGGTTCTCCGGCGTCAGGTACTTCACCGCCACGCGCTGAACGTCAGCCGCGGTGACCGCCATCAGGCGGTCCAGCCGCGTGTTGATGAGGTTCGGGTCGTTGTAGTAGACGGCGTACTGCGACATGACCACCGCCCGCTGCAGCGAGCTGGTCAGGCCGCTCAAGTAGCTGCGGCGCGCCGAGTTCTGGGCCTTCTCGATCTCCCAGTCCTCGATCGTGCCGGTCTTCACCTTCTCGAACTCCTCGTAGATGGCGGCCTCGAGGTCGCCCGCCGACTTGCCCGGCGGCAGGATGCCGATGGCGCGGAACAGCCCGGGGCCACGGCTCTCCATCGGGCCGGCGAACGTCTGCAGGGCCAGCTGCTTCTGGCGGACGATCGTCTGCGTGAACCGCGAGCTGGTGCCGCTTGAGAGCACGCTGCTCAGGACCGACAGCGCGTCGAAGTCGGGCGACGCGGCGGACGGGATGTGGTAGCCGATGTCGATGCGCGTCGCGCGGGCCAGCGGGTCCTCGATCGTCAGCCGCTTCTCCTTCGCCTGCGCGGGCTCGGTCATGTCGGGCTCAGGCGGCGCGGGCTGCGACGGGATCACCTCGAAGTACTGGCGGATCTTCGCCAGGCACTCGGCCGGCTTCACGTCGCCGACGATGACCAGCGCGGCGTTGTTGGGCGCGTAGTAGGTCCTGAAGAACCCCTGCACGTCCTCGACCGTCGCGGCGTCCAGGTCGGCCATCGATCCGATGACCGAGTGCTTGTAGTTGGGGTTCTCGTAGGCGACGTCGTCGAACATCTCCATCGTCTTGCCGTAGGCCTGGTTGTCCACGCTCTGGCGCCGCTCTTCCTTCACCGTGCTGATCTGGTTCTGCAGGTTGTCCTTCGTGATGTCGAGCGCGCGCATCCGGTCGGACTCGAGGAAAAGCGCGAGGTCGAGCTGGTTGGACGGCAGGCGCTCGAAGTAGTTGGTCCGATCCTTGTTGGTGGACCCGTTCATGTCGCCGCCGTTGTTGTAGACGAGCATGAAGTGCTCGCCGCTGCCGACGTTGGCCGACCCCTTGAACATCATGTGCTCGAANNCCCTGGAACATCATGTGCTCGAAGAGGTGGGCGAAGCCGGTCCGGCCGGCCCGCTCGTTGCGCGAGCCGACGTTGTAGGTGATCGCGATCGAGAAGACCGGGGCGGTGTGGTCCTCGGCGATGATCACGCGAAGGCCGTTCTTGAGCCGAGTGTCGCTGAACTGGACCTTCGAGACTGGCGCCGCGACGAGCGTGGCGGCCATGGCGGCCGCCGCGAGCAGGAGCACGACGAGAGCCCTCCGCGCTGGTCGATTCATACAGCCTCCCTGGCTACGGATGAGACGGGTGGGATGATACAGGATCTGGGGGCTCAAGGCTCAGGGCTCGGGACAGGGACAGGACCGTGTGTAGGGCGACCCTTTAGGGTTGCCTGAAGTCGAACGTCGCGAACCGCCCGATCCCCATCCTGCTCAGTCGGAACTTCAGGGCCGTCGTGAGGCAGCCCACCCCGTAGCGCACGCTCCGCGAGAAGTTGATCGACGACGCCTCCGGGAAGTACTTCGCCGGGCAGGTCACCTCGCCAATCCGGAAGCCAGCGTACAGGATCTGCGACAGCATCTCGGCGTCGAACACGAAATCGTCCGAGTTGCGGTCGAGCGGCAGCGTCTCGAGCACCCGGCGCGTGAAGGCGCGGTACCCCGTGTGATACTCCGACAGCTTGGCGCCCATCAACAGATTCTGCAGGAGCGTGAGGACGCGGTTGCTGACGTACTTGTAGACCGGCATCCCGCCGCGAATCGCCTGGCCGCCGAGAATCCGTGACCCGAGCACGACGTCGAACTCCCCTGACGCCAGCAGGTGCACCATGGCCGGGATGAGCGCAGGCGTGTACTGGTAGTCGGCGTGCAGCATCACGACGATGTCGGCGCCACGCTCGAGGGCCGCCCGGTAGCAGGTCTTCTGATTGCCGCCGTAGCCGCGATTCCGCTCGTGGACGATCGTCTCGATGCCCAGACGGCGCGCCACATCCACGGTGCGGTCGGCGCTCGCGTCATCGGTCAGCAGCACGTCGTCCACGAGGTCGAGCGGGATCTCGCGGTACGTCCG
The DNA here is from genome assembly GCA_003157675.1 of Acidobacteriota bacterium. Taxonomy (GTDB): domain Bacteria; phylum Acidobacteriota; class Vicinamibacteria; order Vicinamibacterales; family Fen-181; genus FEN-299. Next base: position 9,889 of record PMKG01000326.1, on the reverse strand, counting down.
TTCGAGGGTGCGCTCGGCGTTGTAGGCCGGGAGGACGACGACCACTTTCTGCCCGTGGATCATCGGCGAAAGTGTACTTCGGTTCGACTGGATCGGGACGAATTTCAGTTCTTGCGATCCCATGGCAGAAACTGAGATTCGTCCCGATCCAATTAATCAGCGGATCCGCTCGACGGTCATCACAAGCGACGTCTTGCTGCCGCTGAAGAACTCGCCCACGTTCAGGTCGAGCCACTTGCCGCGGCGCGAGAAGCCGCGGGCCAGGGGTCCCGCGACCACCCCGTCGACCGGCACGCCGCTCCGGCCGCCGGGCGCCGGCAACTCGACTTCGCCGGCCTCGCCGAGACGGCCAGCCATCATCAGCGTGCCGCTTCCAAACAGCGTCGACGCGCCGAACCGCGTGTCGCGCTTGACGTCCGTCATCGTCTCGAACCGGCCGTCCGGCAGGACGTCGGTCGTGACCGTTCCCAGCACGTCCATGTCCACGTGCGGGTCGCTCGGGTTGACGTCCATCGCCCCGGCCAGGCTCCATTCCAGCGGCCGGAACCGGAACGGCAGCGCCTCCCCAGCGCGCCCGACCGCTTCGATCGGCTCCGAGGTCCACCGTTTCCCGTCCCGTTCGTAGACCAGCCAGAGCCGATGCACGAGCAGCTCGGTCGACACCGGGAAGAAGCGGGTCGCGGACATCCGCAAGCTGACGTGACTGCACGCGGCCGGATCATTCGGCTTCGCGCTCACGATGTCGATGAGATGCGACTGTCCAGGCCGCATGGTGATCGTCGCCGGGCCGCCGTCGGTCTTTTCGCCGCCGGCCGTCGTCCGCGTCCACGAGAGGTCGATCGCGATCTGCTCGCTGTCGGCGGAGCGCAGGGTGGCATGGACGGACCACTTGAGATACACCGGGTCGCTCGGCGTCGTCTGCACCGCGCAGATGTCGCGGTCGGCCGGCGTGCCGGTGCCGAAGGTCGCGACCAGGGACTCGCCAACGGCGGACTTCTTCGACAACGACGCGGAGTTGAAGGCCATGGCCCCCAAGCGCGAATGCGCTTCGAGCGCGAAGGTGACGGCGACGGTTCCGAGCGGCGTCGGCGCGGCCGCCGCCGGCATCGCGCGGCCCGCGGATGACGCGCCCACAACCGCCACCACGGTTCCCACGACGAAGCGGCCCGCATGGCCCCACGCCCTTCGCCCCTCGTTCACACGCGCGAGATTCGTCATGGCGCCAGCCCCCCTTCCTGCCAGTTCCGGCCTGACTCGAAGCGATAGATGCTCCGGGCCTTCGGCGGCAGGTTCATCCGAACGACCGGCACCGACGCTCCGCCCGCTGGCTGCGTGAGCTGGCCCGTGGGCGGCGCAGGCGCCGGCGCGACGGTGAACACGGCAGCCGGGACAGGCGCCGACGCCACCGGCGCGCGCCCGGTGGCCAGAGGCGACAGCCACACGCCCACCAGCAGGCCGGCGGTCAGGCCGAGACCGGCGCAAACGGCCGGCGCCAGGCGCTTGATGACGAGAAGCCGCGACCCTCGCTCGAGCGTGAGCGCCCGCTCCACCCGCTCCGAGAACGATCCGCTCGGCTCGCTCGACGTGTCGCGCAGCGTGTAGCGCGTCTCTGCCAGCGTCACGATCAGCGTCGTGGCGTCGGGCTCGAGCAGCGCCTCGGCCACCAGGTCCGGCTCCGCCAACTCGCCATCCGCCAACGCCGACAGGGCATCCCGCAAGTCAGCCCTCACGGCTCCCCCCTTTCGCCCGACATTCGCGATCCGAATCCCTCTCGAACACGACCGTCGCCTGCAACGTCTCCCGCGCGCGGGCCAGGCGGTTGCGAACGGCGGCCAGCGACAGTTCGAGGGCGGACGCAATCTCCTCGTACGACAACCCGACGACTTCACGCATCAGCAGGATCTCCCGGTTCAGCGGGCTCAATTGCTCGATCGCCCGGTCCAGGCTGACGCGCATCATCTGCGTCGCAGGCCTGACGGCGGCATCGTCGTCCCTCCCGCCAGCCCCCGGCGGAACCAGAGGCCGGCGCCAGTGCTCGGCCAGCACGCGCCTGACGATCCGAAAGACCCAGGCGGTTTCGAGCTGCCGTTCTTCATAGGCCGGCAGGCCGCGGACGATGCGCAGGAACACTTCCTGCGAGAGATCTTCGGCGACGTCGGCCGACCCCACGGCTCGGCGCAGGTAGCGAAACACGCGCGCGCGATGGCGGTGGAACATTCCCGCCGCCTGCTCCGTAAGGGTCATCGTCTGCGTCAGCCAGTCGGATGCGGTTCCTGCCCGCCGTGGCGGGACCCGTTCCTGATAACGGCGGACAGGCCAAAACGTCTCGCTGAGAATTTCCGGCGTCTAACGATCCGGGCGCGAGACATTCTGCCCGATCTCACCGATATCAGCGACGGGCAGGGGCGTGCGGCGAGACAAAACCAAACCACCCGGACGTTCGGACGTCCAACACCTATGCAGGCCCCTGGAGGCGAGACCCATGCGTGTACTGCTGCCAGTGGTCGCGGTCGCCTGTCTTGGCGCGGTCATGGTGGCCGCCGGCGGAGATGAGGGGAAGGACCCGTCGGCCGTGCTCTCGGCCGCGCGCGAGGCGCTCGGCGGCGAGAAATCGCTCGCGTCCGTGAAGTCATTCGTCGCCACGGGCCGCACGCGCCAAATCCGCGGGCAGAGTCTCGTGCCGATCGAGTTCGAGATCGCCTGCGAGCTGCCCGACAAGTACGTGCGGAAGGACGAGGTCCCGGCCCAGGAGAGCGAGCCGACGACGTCGGGGTTCAACGGCGAGGGGCTGATCCAGATCCCGAAGCCGACTGCGCCCCCTCCGGGAGCCGCTGCCAAGCCGCCGGCAGCTCCGGCGGCAGGCGGAGCACCTGCCGCCGCCGCGGCGACGGCAGCGGCACCCGCGGCACCTGCGACATCAACCACGGGGGCCGCCGCGACTCCGGCAGCCGGCGCGCCCTCCGCGGCTCCCGCGAAGCCGGCCGGTCCGCCCCCGACGCCGCCCGATCCCCGGAAAGCGCGCGTCGTCTCGCTCAAGCAGGACTTCGCCCGCCTCACGCTCGGGATGTTCGCCGCCTCGTTTGACAGCTACCCGCTGACGTTCACCTTCGTTGGCCAGGCGGAGGCGCCGCAAGGCAAGGCCGACGTGCTCGACGTCAAAGGACCCGGTACGTTCGCGTTGCGGTACTTCATCAACGCCGAGACTCACCTGCCAATTATGGTGAGCTGGACGAATCCGGCCACCAACGTCGTGATGACCGACCCGGGCCAGGCCGCGCCCGCCGCTACTCCACCGGGTTCGATCATCGTCCAGGCGCCGGCCAGGCCGCAGGCAACCGCGCCGAAGGAGCAGCAGGACCAGTACGTCAAGGACGTGCAGGAGCTGCGCAAGAAGGCGCTCTCGGGCGCCAAGCCGGTCGAGACGCGCATTTACTTCGCCGACTACCGCGACATCGGCAACGGCCTCAAGTTCCCGTTCCGGCTCCGCAAGGCGGTGGCCGGCGAGACGATCGAAGAGACCAACTTCGACGCCTTCAAGATCAATCCGCGGATCGATCCGCGGAAGTTCGAGACGCTGAAGTAGCCCCCCGAGGTACGTCATGGCGCGCCGCATTGCGTGGGTCATCCTGGCGATCGTGTGGCTCTTCTCGTCCAGCCAGCCTGCTCTCGCGCAGGCGGCACGGGACACGCGACTGATCGTCACGGTGGTCGATCAGACCGGAGCCGTGATTCCGAACGCCGACGTCTCGGTCATCGGCCTCGAGGACGCGACTAAGAAGGCGACGATTGCGCCGGTGAAGTCATCGGACAAGGGGCTGGCCACTTTCGAGCACCTGGTGCCGGGCCGCTACTCGGTGCAGGGGGAGTTCCCGGGCTTCGAGATGGGGCTGCTGCGCGACATCCGCCTCAAGGCGGGCGACAACAAGCACATTATGGTGCTGCCGCTCGCCAAGTTCACCGAAGCCGTGACGGTGGGCCGCGACAAGCAGACCGCCGGCTCGGACCGCGCGGCGGCGTTCGGGACGGCGCTCACCCGCGAGCAGATGGAAGCGCTCTCGGAGGACCCGGACGAAATGGCCCGCCAGCTCCAGAGCCTGGCTGGGCCCGACGCGACGATCCGCGTCGATTCGTTCGAGGGACAGCAGCTGCCGCCCAAGGCGCAGATCAAGGCGATTCACATCACGCGCGACGCGTTCGCCGCCGAGAATCACTCGGCCTACGGCCTGTTCATCGACATCATCACGCAGCCGGGCATGGGCCCGCTGCGCGGCCAGGCGAATGTCCGCTTCTACGACAGCGCGCTCGACAGCAACAGCCCACTGGTACCGAAGAAGGGTCCGGCGCAGAACCGCAGCGTGGGCGCGTACGTCGGCGGAACGCTCATCAAGGACAAGAGCAGTTTCTCGGTGTCTGTCGCGGAATCGAACAGCTACCTGACGCCGAACCTGATCCAGAAGAACGGAAACACCTTGCAGGCCATCAATCTCGACCTGCGAACCACCCGCGATTACCTGTCCGTATCCGGGAACCTCGATTACGCCCTCACGAAGGATCAGACGCTCCGCTTATCGGTGAGCCGCTGGAGCATGACGAACGGAAACCAGGGCGTCGGCGCCTTCGACAAGATCGAACGCGCCTACTCGAGCGACAGCACGAGCTACAACGTCCGCGTCCAGGAGGCCGGGCCGCTCGGCCGGCGGTTCTTCATCAATTCCCGCTTCTCGCTCAACTGGAGCGATTCGGCGTCGCACGCGGCGACCGAGGCGCTCACCACCATGATCAATGGCGATTACACCTCCGGCGGCGCGCAGGTCAGGGGGGGCCGGTACACGCGCACCTTCACGCTGATGTCCGATCTCGACTACGTGCGCGGCCGGCACTCGGTTCGGGGCGGCATCCAGTTGGACGGAGGGCGTTACCGTTCCGACGCCGCGTCGAATTATCTCGGCACCTACGCCTTCGACGTGTCCCCCGATGCCGGCGGCACGCCGCTCTCCTACAGGCGCGTGTTCGGCGACCCGAACATCGCGTACTGGAACCTGCAGGCGGGCCTCTACGTGCAGGACGACATCCGCGTCCGCAAGGGGCTCACGCTCACCCCCGGCGTGCGGGTCGAGACGCAGACGCACCTGCAGTATCCATTCAGCGTCGCACCGCGCTTCGGCATCACGTGGTCGCCCTTCAAGAGCGGCAAGACGACGCTGCGTGCCAGCATGGGGTACTTCTACGACTGGCTGAGCGCGGGCACCTACGAGCAGACGATTCGCATGGACGGTCTCCACCAGCAGGAGGTGACCCTCATCAGCAAGGTGCCTGGTGATATTTCGTACCCGGATCCCGGGCCGTTGACGGCCCAGCCCTCCAGCCGCTACCTGCTCGGCGCGGACGCGCGGATGGCCCGGACGTTCAGGCTGAGCGCCGGCATCGACCAGCAGGTCACCAAGATGCTGCGCGTCGGCGCCAACTACCTCGACACCCGGGCCAATGGGCTGCTGGCCGGCGGCAACCTCAACGCACCGGTGAACGGGGTGCGGCCGGACCCGGCGTGGGTCAACGTCATCGAGGCCGACTCGATCGGGCGGGCGCACGCGCAGTCGGTCAGCGTCAACACCCAACTCAATTTCTCTCCGACCTCGGCGGGATCGAGCTTCGGCGGGTCGGGCCTGGCAGGGAAGAACGAGCCGAGATTCAGGTGGAGGCGCGGCCTGTCGGTCTATGCGTACTACACTCTGAACCGGTCGCAGAACAACTCGGACGGCGCGTTCACGCCCTCCCCTACCGGCACGATCGACACCGAGTGGGGGCCCTCGTCGGGCGACATCCGCAACAGGGTCAGCATGTCCGTCTACAGCGGCGCCCTCAAGAACCTCAATGCGAGCTTCTACGTGAGCGCAAACAGCGGACGCCCGTACAACTGGACCACGGGGGCGGACAACAATCTGGACGCCATCTACAACGACCGCCCCGCGGGAGTCGGGCGGAACGCGCTCCGCTCGGGGTGGCAATACAACTCCTCGGCCTATCTCACCTACACGGTCGGCGTCGGCAAGCGCACGGTCCCGCTGCCGCCGGGCATCACGCTCACCTCGTCCGGCGGCGGCCTGAGCCTGAATACCTTCGCGCAGCCCGACGCGCCGCGCTACCGGGTCTCGTTCGTCGTGTCGATCGACAACCTGACCAACCACGCCAACTACATCGGCTACACCGGCGTGGCCACCTCGAAGTTCTTCGGGCAGCCGACGTCGGTGGACGGCGTGCGGACGATGAACTTCTCGGTGGGAATCAGTTTCTGAGGCGGCCGGTCAGATCCCGGCCCAGCGCACGGCCGCCAAGGCCATGACGCTGATCGCGAGCCAGAGGCCGATGCCGTGCAGCACCGGCCTCACGCCCACCATCCGCAGCGACGCGCGCGACAGGCTCATCCCCACAAGCAGCAGCGTGAGTGTCATCCCGGTTTTCGCAAGCAGAGTGAGCGACGGTGTCAGCGCGTGAACCGCCGGGACGACCGTGCCCGTGAGCGACGCCGCCACAAAGAGCGCGATGAACCACGGAATGGCGATCGGGCGCCGCGACGGAGCCGGCGCTCCCGGTGCGTGCCGCGCGTCCTGCGCCTTCTCCGCGTCCGTCCGGCCGCGCAGGATGACGAAGCGGGCGGCCAGGGCCACCGGCACGATCCACAGCGTCCGCGAGAGCTTGACGACGGTCGCCGTCTGGAGCGCCTGCGGACCGTAAACGGAGGAGGCAGCGACGACCGACGACACGTCGTGGATGGCGATCCCCGCCCACGTGCCGAACTGCACCTGCGAGAGGCCGAGGGCGTGCCCGAGCACCGGGAAGAGGTAGAGCGCGACCGCGTTGAGCAGGAAGACCGTGCCGAGCGCGACGGACATCTCCGCTTCCGCCGCGCCGGTCGCGAGCCCGACAGCGGCGATGGCCGACCCGCCGCAGATGGCGGTGCCGGCCGACAGCAGCATCGCCGTTTTCGATTCAATCCACAGCACGCGCCGGAGCCACGCGCCCAGGAGGAACGTGAGGACGATCGTCGCGGCCGCGATCAGCAGGCCGTGACGCGCGGCCACGAGCACCGCCAGCAGGTTGGTGCCGAATCCGAGGAGCACGACCGACGCCTGGAGGAGCGGCCGGCTCAGCCGCTTCGTCGCGGCCGGCCAGGGATTGCCGATCGTCAGGGCGAGGGCGAGGCCGGCGGCCAGCGCGAGGCCCGGCGAGGCGAACGGAGTCAGGGCGAAGAGACAGGCGAGCGCGTACAGAGTGGTCGTGAGGACGAGGGTCCGTGGGGGCATCTTTGGTATTCTACTCGGCAGGAGGCTCACATGCCCTTGAGCGCACGCAATCGCCTGTCGGGGGTCATCGAGGACATCCAGCGCGACACCATCCTCGCGCACGTCGCCATCCGCGTTGGCGAGCACCTCGTCGAATCGGTCATCACGCGCCGGAGCGCGGACGAGCTGGCGCTCAAGGTCGGCGACCACGTCACGGCGGTCGTGAAGGCTACCGAGGTGATGGTGTCGAAGCCTTAGACGTCTTGAAGGGCAAGAGTCGTTGCGGATGAGTCACGTTCTATCGAGGTCGCTCGTGCCCTTCAAGACGTCTAGAGCCCCGCGCACGAGCGGGGCCAGCCAACAGCGTTCCTGGGGCTAGCGAGGCGCGCCATGAAACCGCCGCTCCACGCTCGGCGGTGTGAGGCGCACCTCGCTAGCCCGCAGCGCGCCGAAGAACACGATCTCCTCGTTCTCGAGCGACCGGACGGCGGCCGACTGCCAGTCGACGTCGCGCGTCCCTCTCGGCAGCGGCGTAACCCGAACGGCGACGATGCCGTAGGAACTGGACCCGCCGTTGTGCTCGTACTCCTCGTGGAACCGGTAGGCCGGTGCCACCTTCTCGCTGCAGGACGCGTCGGCGGTCTGCGAAAGATCCGGCGGCGAGATCCTGAACTGAGGCGCGATCACGCGTACCGGCCCCTGTCCGACCAGTGGTCCCGTCGCCTCATCGAACCGCGCTTTCTGGAGCGGCTTTCCGTTCTCTTCGAAGACGAACATCACGGGAGCGTTCGGCAGCGGCTTGCCCGCCTCGAGTCGCGGCGAGCCGTAGGACACCCATCCACACGCGCCCAGCTCCTGCTTGCCCAGTCCCATGACGGGGGGACCCTGCGGCCATGATCTCTTCAGCTCGTCGAAGGTGAACGTGTATTCGTAGCCGTCCGCCGAGAGGATGTCCACCGACGTGGCCGTCTCCGACACGCCCACCGCCTGGAGCAGCGCCCACAGTGAATTGCCGCGGTAATCGTTGTACGAGTCGCCGGACCGGCTCTTGGTCGTGTTGACGAGCACGGGAAGGTCGAGAACGGGTGCGAGGCCGCGCAGCGCCGCGACCGTGTAGGTCTTCGAGGGCGCGAGCGGGACCGATGGGCTGCTGGCGGCGTCGCCAGGGTTCGTGCCCTTCTGCAGTTCCACCTCGTTGGTGAACCCGTCGGCATCCGAGTCCTTCGAGGCGAGGGCGCGCACCGCCTCCGTGCTTCGACCCACGGCCAGGTAGTCGAGGGCAAAACGGTTCAGCGTCTGCCTGATGTCCCCCTTGCCGCGAACGAAGACGGCGTGGCAGTAGTCGCAGTGGTTGACGCGACGCATGCCGCCGGAGGAGGCCTGGTCCCTGACGACGCCGCTCACGTGGCAGATCGCGCACGAGTCGGCCGGCGTCCCCTTCAGCGCGGGATAGACGGACAGCACGGCGGCGATATCACGGTTGTCCGCGTGCCCCTTGTACGCCGAGTGCAGGGGCGACAACATGGCGACGACGGCACACGCGGCGAGCGCGAAAGGCAGCACGGCTCTGCGAGTGATCATGGGCGGTGTTCCCCTGTCGATTCGACCGTGCGGTGACTTCTACTTCATCCGCGCGAGCTCGGCCTCGGCGGCGATGACGCCGAACGGCATCCAGTTCGCCCCCTTGACGATGCGCTGGAAGATGGGCGTCGCCTCGGCCTGCCGGCCGTTGTAGAGGTGCCAGTTCGCGACGCCGTAGGCGAGCGTCGCCTCGGACACGGGGTCCTTCGCCGTGGCCATGATTTCCTGCGGTGTCTTCACGCCCTTGTACATCATCAGGCGGTCGTAGTAATTCTGATCGTCCTTCACGTTCATCCCCGGGACGATCGTCTCGAGCACCTTCGCGGCCTCGTCGGCGTGGCCCGCGCGCCTGAGCGTCATGTAGAGCCAGTCGCTCGATCCGGCGATCTGGTCGTCGTTGCCGTTCGGGCCCTTGGCGACCGCGAGGCACTGCCGGTAGACGGGCAGCGCGCGCTCGAAGTCGCCCTTCAGGTAGTACGCCAGGCCGAGGTGGTAGTAGATCGCGTAGTCCACCGTCTCGCTCGACATCACCTTGGCGTCGGCCGTCGTCGGCTCCTGCTGGTCGGGCTTTCCGGCCACGAGCTGGGATCCCTTCGTCAGGTCCGCAATCGCCTTGTCGAACTGGCGAAGCGTGACGTAGCGGTGGCCGCGGTGGCGGTAGAACCGGGCGTCATTCGGAAACTTCGCGATGCCGCTGGTGAAGACGCCGACCGCCTCGCGCACCTGCCCGGCGGCGGCCAGCTGCCGGCCGAGCCACAGCATCGCGTCGGCGCTTGCCGGCGCCTTTGCCAGCGCCTCGCGCGCCAGCCGGATTCTCTCGTCGGCGACCTGCCTGGCCTCGGGCGCGAGCGGCGGTGTATAGAGCGGCACGCCGAGCAGCGACATCGCCTCGGGCCTGGCGGCGGCCTTCGCGACGGCGGGCGTCTGGGCCCGAGTTGCGATCGACATGGTCAGAAGCGACACGGCCATTGCGACGAGAAACGACAGGACCATCAGGCACGGGCGTCGAGACATGGCAGGACCTCCGC
>PMKG01000099.1:7778-8304 GCA_003157675.1 Acidobacteriota bacterium | reverse complement strand
TTCGACCAGGCGGCGCTGGCGATGGTACGCCGGTCCGATCCGGTGCCGCCGCCGCCTGCGGTCGTCGCCGACGAGGGATTGAATTTTACCTTGCCGGTGATCTTCCGGATCAAGGGCAAGAGCTGATTTTCGGGCGCCCTCATCACGGCCCGGCCGCGCCGGTCAGCGCAGATAATACCGGATGCCGACATAGACCACGACGAGGCAGGCGAAGATCAGCGCCACCGGAAGCCTGGGTTTTCCGTCCGGGCCGCGCATCGCCTTCGGCCCGGCGGGCTTGGGCGGCGGCGGGCGCCTGAAGGCGGTGACGTTGTCCTTGGCCTGATGGGCCGGCAGGGCCGGAAGCTCGGGCGGCGCGCCGGCCCCGCCCATTTCCCCGTAATAGGCCTGGTACATCAGCTTGATGGTGGCCTCGGTCGCCTCGGGCTCCGGCATCTGCCTGAGCAGCGTCCGGTAGCTTTCGAGGAAGGTCTGGGCTTCCGGGGGCAGGGCGGAGGCGCCATTCAGCTTGGCCATCATCTTCCAG
>PMKG01000099.1:582-7749 GCA_003157675.1 Acidobacteriota bacterium | reverse complement strand
CAGCATTCCGAACGGCTCCAGCCGCGCCAGCGGGACCCCCAGCACCGGGGGCAGCAGGCCGACCGCAACCCGCCCGCCGTCCAGCGGCGGGATCGGCAGCATGTTGAAGATCGCCAGGAGGAGATTGACCACGAGCACCGCGAAGACGATGACCGTCAGCGGTTCGAGGACGCCGGCGGCCTGGGGCGCCGCGGGCAGCAGGCGCAGCGCAGCGGCCGCCACGAGCGCCATCGACAGGTTGCTCATCGGCCCGGCGGCCGCCACCAGCAGGTAGTCGCGCCGGGGGTGGCGGAATCGCCAGGTGGCCACCGGCACCGGTTTCGCCCAGCCGATGATCGGGGCGTGCGTCAGCAGGCCGATCAGCGGGAACAGCAGCGTGCCGATCGGATCCGCGTGGACGAGCGGATTGAGCGAGATGCGGCCCAGGGCGCGGGCGGTCGGGTCCCCGAGGCGGTCCGCCGTCCACGCGTGCGCGGATTCGTGCACCGTCAGGGAGAACACCAGCACCAGGAACGAAATGAAGATCTGACCGAGATTGATGTCCACGAGAGCCAATCAGGCTAGCATCGCGCCGCGCGCACTGTCAAAACACCGTCAGATCCAACCAGGCCTGAAGGCCGGCTCCAACCGTTGATCCTCGGCAGACCTGTCATCGGCATTTGCACTGCCCCGGCTGTGAGAAGTGCACTACAGAGAAAGGGTTGTCCAGAATCAACGGGCGGCACAGGGCTTCAGTCCTATGCTGCAGGGGCTCGAACTCAGCGTGCGCCGAAATGCGCCAGCACAAGGTCGGCCGTCTTCGCGCCCACCGCGGCCGTCAGCTCTTCCCGCGTGGCCCGCCGGACTCCCGCCACGCTGCCGAACGTCGTCAGCAGCGTCCGCCGCCGGCCGGGCCCGACGCCGGAGATATCGTCGAGCTCGGACCTGAGGTCCCGCATCCGCCGCGCCTGCCGGTGAAACGTCACGGCGAACCGGTGCGCCTCGTCGCGCACCTGCTGCAGCAGGAGCAGGGCCGGGCTCGTGCGTTCCAGGGCCAGCGGCTCGTCGCGGTCGCGGGTGAACACGAGCTCTTCCTTCTTGGCCAGCCCCACCGCCACCAGGTTCGCCAGCCCGATCTGCTCGAGCGCCGCGTAGGCCGCCGAGAGCTGTCCCTTCCCGCCGTCGATCACCACGAGATCCGGGAACGGGCCGCCCGCCTCGAGCAGGCGACGGTAGCGACGGCCCACCACCTGGTTCATCGCGGCGAAGTCGTCGAGATACCGTGCGGGGCCCTGAGCCCTCGGCCCTAAGCCAGCCCTGAACCCTGAGCCTTGAGCCTTGAGCCTGTACTTCCGGTACTCGCCCTTCTTCAACCTGCCGTCTTCGCACACGACCATCGACGCGACCGTCTCGCTCCCCTGGATCGTCGAAATGTCGAAGCACTCGATCCGCCTCGGCAGTCCCGGCAGCCCCAGGACGACGCGCAGCGCGTCGAGGCCCTCGTAATGGGCCGCGCCCTCGCGGTTGAAGCGCGTCTGGTAGGCCTGCGCCGCGTTGCGCGCCGCCAGGTCGACCAGCCCCCGCTTCTCCCCGCGCCTCGGCACCACGATCCGGACGCGGCGCCCGGCGCGCGAGGTCAGCCACGCCTCGACGGCCTCGGCCTCCGGCAGGTCCACCGGCAGGTGGATCTCCCGCGGCGGCTCGCGCTCGACGTAGAACTGCTGCAGCGTGGCCTCGAGGACCTCGGCGATCGCGGCGGGTGGATCGGGACGAGCGTCAGTTTCTGAAATTCGTTCCCGCCCGATTTCGTCGGTGAACAACTGCACCCGCTCGACGACGCGCCCGCGGCGGACCTCGAACACCTGGATCGCGGCCCCGCCGGGTCCGACCTTCACGCCGACGACGTCGCGGTCGCCGAGCTCGGTCGAGACCATCTTCTGCTGCCGGTCGTGGAGCGTCTGGACCAGCCGGGCGGCGTCGCGCAGCACCGCCGCCTGTTCGAACCGCTCCTCGGCCGCCGCCTCGGCCATCCGCCGGTTGAACGCGTCGACCAGCTCGTCGGTACGTCCCTCGAGGAACAGCCGCTCGTCCTGGACGGCGCGGGCGTACTGCGCCTGGCTGCAAATCGACGCCACGCACGGCGCCAGGCAGCGCTTGATGTCGTACTCGAGGCACGGGCGGCCGCGTTGGCCGTCGATGATCTCGTTGCACGACCGGATGCCGAACAACCGGTGGCTGAGCAGCGTCAGGCGGCGCGCGAGCCCTCCCTGCACGTACGGCCCGAAGTAGGCGTCGCCGTCGCGCTCGGCGCTCCGCGCCACGAGCACGCGGGGAAACGCCTCGCTGGTCGTCAGCCGCAGATACGGATAATTCTTGTCATCCCGCAGCAGGATGTTATATTTCGGCAGCCGCTGCTTGATGAGGTTGCTCTCGAGGGCCAGCGCCTCCACGACCGAGTCGGTGACGATGACCTCGAGCGAGGCGGCCTCGTCCAGGAGGGCGTCGGTTTTCGCGCTGGTGCCGCGGGCGCCGAGGTAGCTCCGCACGCGGTCGCGCAGCGAGCGGGCCTTGCCGACGTAGATCGTCTCCCCGGCGGCGTTGCCATACAGGTAGACGCCGGGCTGCTCGGGCAGGCGATCGATCTGGCCCTTGAGATCACCGATCGGCATGGGCTACCATGTTGCGTTTTTCGTGCATCTTGGCCAACTGTCAATTATACCGGACCGCGCGGGGCCGGTTCGCACCCGTCTGGAGCGTGAGCCTCCCATGACGTTCACAGGCGCAATCGGAAGGGTCTGCAACGCCCCGCTGCGCGGCATCATCGCCGTCTGCGTGGCGCTCCGCATTTCGCCCAACGTCCTCACCTTCACCGGCGTCGTGGTCAACATCACCGGGGCGTGGCTGCTCGGCACCGAGCGGTTCTGGACGGCCGGGTTCGTGATGCTGGCCGCGAACATCTTCGACTACATCGACGGGAAGGTGGCGCGCGAGCGGCAGCGCGAGACGCTGTTCGGCGGGTTCTGGGACTCGGTGATGGACCGGTTCTCGGACATCACCCTGTTCATCGGCCTCATCTACCTCTACACCAAGCACGCGAGCACCGACTACGTCATCATCACCGCCCTGGCGATGATGTTCTCGGTCATGACGAGCTACACGCGCGCCCGCGCCGAGTCGATCATCCAGAAGTGCAAGGTGGGCTTCATGGAGCGGCCCGAGCGGATCGTACTGTTCATGATCGGCGCCTTCACCAACCGGATGGCCGGCGTCCTCTGGGTCATCCTCGTCCTGTCCATCGTCACCGTCGCCGACCGGATCTACTTCACCTGGCGCGAGCTGAAGGGGATCAAGGAGAGCCGGAAGCCGCTGCTGCTGAACGTGTTCTGGCGGGCGTTCTTCTGGACCGACGAGCGCGCCTCCTGGCAGTACGACCTCTGGGTCGTCGCCATCCTGGCCTTCGTCTGGCTGGTGCCGCCCGACTGGATCGGCGATCCGATCGCCTCCGGCCACGGCATGATCGGGTGGATTCTCGGACGGTAGGGACTCAGGGCTCACGGCTCAGGCAGGCCTGAAGGCCCGCCCTACACACGGTCGCCACTCGCCAGGCCTGAAGACCCGCCCTACACCCGGTCCTGCCTCGTCCGTGTGTAGGGCGACCCTTCCCCCTCCGCGCAAGGCGCTACGGCGGGTCCGCCGTAGCCGGGCGAAGGCGGATAGGGTTGCCGATCCCCTCACGCGTCGTCCCGCTCGTCGCGGAGGCCAAGGTGGAGCCCCGCGTCGGCGAGGTCGATGTCGTGGCGTCCGATCAGATCGCGGAGGAGGCGACGGACCGCCCCGAGCAGGTGGCCGGGGACGGCGAGCCGCGCCGCCGTGCGCCCGCGCCGTGCCGCGAGCAACAGAACCGGCTCGGCCTCGTCGTGCCAGCTGATCGCGCCGATGCTCGGGTAGTGCACGAACCGGCGGTCGCTCCAGACGCCGTCGCGGTAGAACCCGCGCTCGATCCGCACCGAGGCGGGGACGATGCCCGCGTAATAGACGAACATCATGCCGACGCCGAACGTCTGCTCGGCCGCGGCCGGGCGCAGCAGGAGGTCGTAGAGGAACAGCAGGCCAAGCGCCACGCCGATCCCGATCTGCATCGCGAAGAGCGGAGGTCGCCGGCCCCGCCACGTCAGCAGGGCCGTGCGACGGCGGCGCCAGTAACGCAGAAGCTCGACGAGGCCGAACAGGTTGGCCGCGAGGAATCCGACGCCGAAGATGAGCAGCAGCCGAGCCATGGGCCGGCGTTCCTCAGCGGGGCTCGGGCGGCATGGCGAGCGTGGGGTCGAAACAGCGGCGGCAGCGGGCCTCGTAGGTCCCCTGCGCGCCGAGCAGGACGCGGTCCTGGCTCGCCACGAGGCGCTGGGTGTGATTGGCCGGGTTGCCGCAGACCATGCAGATTGCCAGCGTCTTCGTGATGTACTCGGCGATCGCCAGCAGCTGCGGCATCGGCTCGAACGGCTTTCCGAGATAGTCCTGGTCGAGGCCGGCGACGATGACGCGCTTGCCCCGATTCGCCAGCTCGTTGCACACGGCGGGCAGGTCGGCGTCGAAGAACTGCCCCTCGTCGATCCCGACCACCTCGGCGTCCGGGTCCACCTCGGTCAGCAGCGCCTTCGAGCTGGCGACGTTCTCCGAGGCAATCCGCATGTCGCTGTGCGAGACGATGTGGTGGTCGCTGAAGCGGGTGTCGAAGGTCGGCTTGAAGATCTGCACCTTCTGTCGCGCGATCTGCGCGCGGCGAAGGCGGCGGATCAGCTCCTCGCTCTTCCCGCTGAACATGCTGCCGGTGATCACCTCGATCCAGCCGGCCTGCTGCGAGCGCGGTACGTCCATGATGCCCTCCGGGCCTCGGCCCGGGATCCGATGCCTGCCCCGCTAGGCCCGGGACTGATACTCGCCGGTCTCGGTGTTCACCCGGACGCGGTCGCCTTCGTTGATGAACGGGGGCACCTGCACCACCAGCCCCGTCTCGAGCTTCGCCGGCTTGAGCTGCGCGCTCGCCGTCGATCCCTTGATGGCGGGCGGCGTGTCGACCACCTTCAGGTCGACCGTCTGCGGCAGCTCGATCCCCACCGGCTCGCTGCCGTAGAACTCCATCTCGATCACCGACTCGGCCACCATGTATTGCATCGCGTCGCCGAGCACTTCCTCGGTCAGCGCGATCTGCTCGTAGGTCTCCGTGTCCATGAAGTGATAGGACTCGCCGTCCTTGTAGAGGTACTGCATCATCTTCTGGTCGAGCGTCGCGCGCTCGAGTTCGTCTTCCGACCGCAGTTTCTGGTCGGCGAGCGCGCCGCTGCGGATGTTGCGGAACTTGACGCGGACGAACCCGCGGAGGTTCCCCGGCGTGACGTGCTGCAGCTCGAGAACCCGGAACAGGTCCTCCCCCATCTTGACC
Source organism: Acidobacteriota bacterium (assembly GCA_003157675.1). Taxonomy (GTDB): domain Bacteria; phylum Acidobacteriota; class Vicinamibacteria; order Vicinamibacterales; family Fen-181; genus FEN-299. The sequence goes on along the minus strand of PMKG01000099.1, from coordinate 2,330 downwards.
AGCATCCCCTTCCGAAGTCGTGTCGCTTGCATGGCCTCACCTGGCGTGTGGAACCGAAGACATCCGAAACCGGCAGAAACTCCGAGGCGGGCCGATCGGCGGCTCGTACCCACGCCGTCTTCTTGCCGTATGAGCCGATCGCGCATTTTATCACAGGGATTCGCCCGTTGCCGCCCGCCGTGCTAGGATGGCTTGTGGCCTTTACCCGCTGGGATCCGCTGCAGGACCTGCTGGCGCTCCAGGAGCGCATCCACCGCCTGTCCGGCACCGATGAGGCCGGCTGGACGCCGCCGGTCGACATCTACGAGACCGAGGATCGCTACGTCGTGACGGCCGAGGTGGCCGGCCTTTCGCGAGAGGACCTCCAGATCCAGATCCAGGACGGCAAGCTCACGCTGCGCGGCGAACGCCCGTCGGGCGAGGCCGCGTCGGTGCGCTTCGAACGGGTCGAGCGGGGTCACGGCCAGTTCGCCCGCGTGTTCGTCCTGCCGCACGCCGTCGACCAGTCGGGCGTCACCGCCGACCTGCAGAACGGCGTCCTCACCATCATGGTGCCCAAGCGCACCGACAGACGCCAGGTCGAAATCGGCTGACCCACGTCGGCTCTCGACTCTAGGCGGTGTCCGGCTCTTGGCCCGGTGCCGGACGGCGCCCAGAGCCGAGAGTCCAAAGCCGGGGGCCGGTGCCCGCATGGGCGACATCCCGTCAACGCGCCCGCACCGCAATCCGATGCGCCCCTGGTGTAGTCTAAGGACACAGACGAGAGGAACGCTCATGTTCAAGAGAACGACGGTCGGACTCGCCCTTGTGCTGGCAGGCTTCGTCTCCGGCCTCGTGCTGACCGGCCGGCTCCGGACGGCCAGCGAGGGGGTGGCCGGGCCGGCGCAGCCGAGCCGGGCCGCGTCCGCGGCGCCCGCCGCCGCGACCCAACCGATGATGCCGCTCAGCGGGAACCTGCCCGACTTCAGCGACGTGGCGAGCCGCGCCATCAGTGGCATCGTCAACATCTCGGCGTACTCGGTGGTGCGGACCTCGAATTCGCCGTTCGCCAACGACCCGCTCTTCCGGCAGTTCTTCGGCAACCAGGACGACTGGTTCGGGTCGAGGCTGGAGCCGGCGTCGAGCCTCGGGTCGGGCGTCATTATCTCGTCGGACGGCTACGTGGTGACCAACAACCACGTCGTGGCCGGCAACGTCCAGGAGATCACCGCCGGCCTGCCGGACAAGCGCGAGGTCAAGGGGCACATCGTCGGGCGCGACCCGATGACCGACATCGCCGTCGTGAAGATCGACGCGCGGAACCTGCCCGTGCTGCCCTGGGGCGACTCCTCGACGCTCAAGGTCGGCCAGTGGGTGCTCGCGATCGGCAGCCCGTTCCGGCTCAATCAGACCGTCACCCTCGGCATCGTCAGCGCGCTCGGCCGCACGGGCATTGGCCTGACCGGCTACGAGGACTTCATCCAGACCGANNCGAGGTCATCGGGATCAACACCGCCATCATCAGCGAGACGGGCGGTTCGGCGGGCGTGGGCCTGGCCGTGTCGGGCAATCTCGCCAGGCGCGTCGCCGACGAACTGATCAAGTACGGCCAGGTGCGCCGCGGGACGATCGGCGCGGTGACCGTGCAGACGGTGACGCCGGACGTCGCCGAGCAGCTCGGCTACACGACGCCGGTGCAGGGCGTCGTCGTCCTCGGCCTGAACCGGACCTCGTCGGCCTACAGGGCCGGCATCCAGCCCGGCGACGTG
>PMKG01000099.1:0-531 GCA_003157675.1 Acidobacteriota bacterium | reverse complement strand
GGCGCTGGCGGCGCCGGCGGCCGCCGGAAGCCTGCCCGCCGACGTCCAGCCGCTGCACTACCAGCTCACCGTCACGCCGGACGTCGGCACCAACTCGTTCAGCGGCGACCTGACGATCGATCTGCAAGTGGTGAATCCGACCACGAAGATCACGCTCCACGCCATCGATCTCGAGATCGTCGACTNNACTCGACGCTCACCGTCCCCAACGGCCATCCGGTCCACCCGACGGTGACCGTCGACGCGGCCGCGGGCACCGTCACCTTCACCCTGCCCGCGCGGCTGCTGCCGGGCACCGCCCGACTCCACATCGAATACGACGGCCGTCTGGGACACGACGGCCGCGGGTTCTACGCCATCCGTACGCTGGGCCGAAAGTACGTGCTGAGCCAGATGGAGTCGCTCGACGCGCGGCGGGCCTTCCCGTGCGTGGACGAGCCGGCCGCCAAGGCCAGTTTCGCGCTGTCGGCCGTGATCGACGAGGGGCTCACGGCCATCTCCAATGGCCCGATCGTTTCCGACTCGCCGGGC
>PMKG01000136.1 GCA_003157675.1 Acidobacteriota bacterium | reverse complement strand
GTCCGCCGCGCGGGCGTGCCGGGCGCGGCCGCCGCGGCCGCGTCGCGCGGCGTGGCGCTCGCGCTCGGGTCAGAGGTGTTCTCGGGCGGGCCGGTGTATGTCGGCGACTTCTGGATGATCGACCGGTTCTCGGCGCTGATGACCGTCCTCATCCACGTGGTGTGGCTCGCGGCCACGCTGTCGAGCCTGCGCTACATCGGCCGGGAGCACGCCGAGGGGATCCTCTCGACGACCAAGGTCCGGATCTACTTCGGGCTGCTGCCTCTGTTCGTGCTCGCGATGCTCGTCACGGTGACCACCGGCCATCTCGGCGTGCTCTGGGTCGCGCTCGAGGCGACGACGCTCGCGACGACGCCGCTCGTGGCGCTCTACAAGAAGGACGGGGCGATCGNNGGCGGGCTGGAAGTACCTGCTGCTCTGCTCGCTCGGCATCAGCGTGAGCCTGCTGGGCCTGTTCATGCTGGCATACGCGGGCGGCGGCGCCGGCCTGCCGATCAACCGCGCGCTGTCGCTGTTCGCCCTCCGCAGCCGCGCGGCGTCGCTCGACCCGCAACTGGTGCGCTGGGCGTTCGTCTTCCTCTTCGTCGGCATCGGCACCAAGGTGGGGTTCGTCCCGATGCACCCGTGGCTGCCCGACGCTCACAGCCGGACGCCCTCGCCGATCTCGGCGACGCTGTCGGGCGTCCTGTTGAACGTGGCGCTCTACGCCTTGCTCCGGCTGAGGACGCTCGTCGACCTGTCGCTCGGGCAGACCGACTGGACGTCGGCCTTCTTCGTGGGATTCGGCCTGGCCTCGGTGGTCTTCGCCGCCTTCGTGCTGCTGCACCAGCAGAACTACAAGCGGATGCTCGCCTACCACAGCGTCGAGCACATGGGCCTCATCGCGTTCGGCCTGGGCATGGGGCCCACCGGGGCCGCGGGCGCGGTGATGCACATGATCGGCCACACGCTGGCCAAGAGCGCGCTCTTCCTGTCGGCCGGCGAGATCCTCCTCCGTCTCCACACGACCAAGATCGCCAACGTCCGGGGCCTGTGGCGGAGCGCGCCCCGCACGTCGTTCGTCTTCCTGCTCGGGTTCCTCGGCCTCATCGGCATGCCCACGTCGATCATCTTCTCGAGCGAGCTGACGTTCCTCCTCGCGGCGGCGCGCCGCAGCCCCGGCGCCGCCGTGGCCGTCATCGCCGCGCTGGCCATCGTGGCGGTGGGCGTGCTCCATCACGTGTTCGCCATGCTCTTCGGCCGTCACGACGGGGAGGCGGCCCACGCGGCGGCGTCGGTGCCCGAGCCGATCACGATCACGCACGCGGTGGTGGCGGTCGAACTGGCGCTGCTCTTCGCTGGCGGGGTCTTTTTCCTCAGCACGCCCGGCTTCGAGTGGGCCGCCAGCATCGCCCGCGATTTCATGGTGGCACCATGAGCGTCGACCTGTGGTTCACCTCGGCAACGGCGTCTTTCCGCGATGCGCGGACGTCTCCCGAGGGCCGGTCGGTCGTCCGGCTGCACGCCGACGAGTTCACGGCGGCGGTCGTCGACCTCCACGATCGGTCCGGCCTGGCGCTCGACCTCCTGTTCGTGACCGACGACCGCGCCGAGGGCCGCGGCTTCGGCGTCCACGCGGTGCTGGCCGACGACCAGGACCATCGCTGGCTGGAGATCGTCGCCGATCTGCCGCCCGGCGCACCGCGTTTCGACTCGCTGACCCGGCAGGTGATGGCCGCGCACTGGTACGAACGGTATGCGCAGGACATGTTCGGCATCGTCGCCGAAGGACATCCCGATCCGCGGCGGCTCGTGCACCACGAGAACGTACCGGCCGGCACCCACCCGCTCCGCAAGGACTTCGCCTGGAACACCCGGCTCCTTCCGGCGGACGAACCCTACCCGCTCGGGCGCGTCGAGGGCGAGGGGATCTTCCAGATCCCGGTCGGTCCGATTCACGCCGGCATCATCGAGCCCGGTCACTTCCGGTTCAACGTGGCCGGCGAACGGATCGTCACCCTCGAGGGCAAACTGTTCTTCACGCACAAGGGGATCGAGAAGCTGCTCGAAGGCCGGTCGGTCGACGACGCGCTGCCGCTCATCGAGCGGGTGTCGGGCGACGCGGCCGCCTCGCACGCGCTCGCGTTCTGCCAGGCCGTCGAAACGGTGGCCGGCTGCGAGGTGCCCGCGCTGGCGCGCATGCTCCGCGTGCTGGCCGTCGAGCTCGAGCGATTCACGATGCACCTGCACGACATCTCGAACATCTGCGGGATGGGCACCGGGTTCACCGTGATGGCGGCCAACGGGTTTCGGATCGTCGAACGGCTCCGGCGGCTGTCGGCGGGCGTCTTCGGCAACCGGTTCTTCCGCGGCCTCATCGTCCCCGGAGGGGTGACGGCGCCGCTGACCGCGAGCCACCTCGCCGACGTCGAGGCCACGATCCGGGAGGCGTGGTCCGAATTTTCGTCGCTCGTCCGCCTCGCGCTCGACTCCGACACGCTGCGCGACCGGCTGGAGACGACCGGCGTGCTCACCCGCCAGGCCGCCTGGGCGTACGGCGCGAAGGGCGTGGCGGCCAGGGCCTCGGGCGTCGATCGAGACAGCCGCCGCGACCATCCGCACGCCGGCTACGGACAATTGCCCGTCACGGTGCGGACGCGCGCCGAAGGGGACGTGTTCGCGCGGGTGATGCTGCGCGTGGACGAGATGGCCGACGCGGCCGAGCTCATCCGCCTCTCGGCCGGATTCTGCCGCGAGCGCGCGGGTGACGCCGGGCACCGCGCCGCGTGCGCCTGCGGCAGCGGCGACGCGCTCGGCTGGTCGGAGAGCTGGCGGGGCCAGATCCTCGACTGGGTGCGCGTGCGCGACGGCCGCATCGACCGCGCCGTCGTCCGCGACCCGTCGTTCTGCAACTGGCCCCTGTTCGGCGAGCTGAGCCCCGGCAACATCCTCCCCGACTTCCCGATGTGCAACAAGTCGCTGAATCTCTCGTACTCAGGGACGGATCTATAGCGGCTTACGGCCGGCTGACGGGCCGCGGCGCACGGCTTCAGCCGTGCGCCATCGCGACCGCCTACTGCCTACTACCTTCTACTGCGTAAGCTTCGGAAACGCCGTCCACTTCGGCGGCGTGAGGCCCAACAGTTCCCGGACGAAGAAGTCGTAGCGCTTGTGGTCGCCGTACGCGCCGCCCGATCCGTGCCCCGCGCCCGGGATCACGAGCAAGTCGAACGGCTTATTGTGCTTGATCAGCTGGTTGACCACCTGCATGGTGGATGACGGGTCGACGTTGGTGTCCATCTCGCCCACGACCAGCAGGAGCGCGCCTTGCAGCCGGTACGCGTTGTCGACATTCGACGACTCGGCGTATTGCGGGCCGATCGGCCAGCCCATCCACTGCTCGTTCCACCAGATCTTGTCCATGCGGTTGTCGTGGCAGCCGGCCGCCGACACCGTCGCCTTGTAGAACTCCGAATGGAACAGCAGGGCACCCAGCGAGCTCTGGCCGCCCGCAGAGGTCCCGTAGATGCCGACGCGCGAGATGTCGTACCAGGGGTACCTCGCCGCAGCGGCCTTGTGCCAGAGAATCCGGTCCTCGAACCCGGCGTCCTTCAGGTTCTTCCACGCCACGTCGTGGAACGCCTTCGATCGGTTCGACGTCCCCATGCCGTCGATCTGCACGACGATGAAGCCGAGCTCGGCCTGGGCCTGCATGGCGCTGAAGGCGGCGAAAGATTTCGGCACGAACGAGCTGTGCGGCCCGGCGTAGATGTTCTCGATCACCGGGTACTTCTTCTTCGGGTCGAACGTCGTCGGGCGGAAGATGACGCCCCAGATCTCCGTCTTCCCGTCGCGGCCGGCCGCGACGAACACCTCCGGCGGCTTCCAGCCGGCCTTGACGAGTTCGGTGATGTCGGCGCGTTCCAGCACCGTGACGAGCGAACCGTCCGCCGCCAGACGCAGTTCGGAGATCGGCGCGAGGTCCACCCGCGAGTAGGTGTCGACGTAGTACTTCATGTCCGACGAGAAGCTGACGGCGTGGTTGGCGTCGGCCTCGGTGAGGCGGGTGAGGCCGCTTCCGTCGAAGCCGATCCGGTAGTAGTCGACGAAGTACGGGTCCTTGCCCGGGTACATCCCGCTTGCGCTGAACCAGACCTGCCGGTGCTCTTCGTCCACCTTCGACACGCCGCGGACGACCCACTCCCCTTTCGTGATCTGGTTCTTCACCTGGGCGGATCGCCCGTCGTAAAGATACAGGTGGTTCCAGCCGTCGCGCTCCGACATCCAGACGACCTCGCGCCCGCCGGCAACGTCGTCGCGGTATTTCTTGCTCGAATAGGTGAAGAACGTCTTCGGTTCCTCGCTGATGACGGCGCGCGCCGCGCCGGTGGCCGCGTCGACCTCGATCACCCGGTAGACCTCGTGGCCGCGCTGGTTGTACTCGAAGGTGAAGGCCGAGCTGTCGGCGCGCCATTCGGGGCGCGACAGCTCGTACGGGTTGGGGAACAGGGCGTTCGAGATCGCCACCCGCGTCTTCGCCCCGACGTCGAACAGCATCGGCTGGTCCAGGTCCAGCTCGTCGCCCGGCTTCGCGTAGAAGCGGGACGAGGATTTCGGCTGCAACTGGTCCTCCGGCGACGACTCGACGTAGTGCACCTCGCGGCGGAAGCCCGGCCTCACCTTGTAGGCCGCCAGACGCAACGAGTTCGGCGCCCAGACAATCCCGTCGAGCACGTAGCAGTTGCCCTCGGACCCGTCGGTGCTGAGCGGCGTCCAGCTCTTCTCACCCGGGCGGCGGAGCGCGATGTTGTAGCCGCGCACGATGGCCTCCCATTTCTTGTCGGGCGACGGCTTCGGCGCGGCGTCCGGAGGTGGAGGCGTGCAGGCCGGCGGCGGCTGGCGGGCCTCGAACGCACCGACGGCCTCGCGCCCCTTGCACGAGTACGTGTCGAGGCTGCACGTATAGCTGGTCGTATCCACTCTGGCCACGATCGCCTTCCCGTCGTCGACGAACGTGAAGGCGGTGAACGGCAGGGTGAGGCCGGTGAGCTTTCGCCCGGTCGCCGTCGAGAGCGCGGCGGCGAGCTTGTCGTGGTCGAACGCCGGCTGCTTCTGCTGGGTGTCGGCATCCACGACCACGAACTGGCTGCCGCCCTTGACCGTCTTCCGGTAAGAGAAGCGATGGCTCTTGCCGATCCAGACGGCGCCGTCGGGCACGTCGACGGCGAGCCCCTGGTATTTGTCGCGAAGGCCGAACGCCCGTTGATAGTCGGCGACGGTGCCTTGCGCGTGGACGAGCGTGGACACGGCGATCGCGATGGAGAAGGCGGCGGCCGCCAGCGCGCGCTGACAGGACATGGGGACTCTCCTGCGGCGGCGGGCGCATTCTATCAGGAAGGAATGGGGGAGGAGGGCTCAAGGCTCAGGGCTCAAGGCTCAGGGCTCAAGGCTCAGGGCGGTCTCACGCACGATCCGCTGCCAGCTATCCCTGCGTCTTCCTGTTGTTGAAGTAAGCGACCAGCGCCGCCAGCCCTCCGGCGATGAGGAGCGCCTGGATGACGCGGAACAGGCTGATGATCCAGGCGATCCCGATGCCGAGCGCCGCCCACTGCACCCACCACTGGCTAGGCGAGGTCACCAGGTTGATGAAGAACAGCACCACGAGCACCACCGGGCCGACGAAGAGGAACCGTACCGCGCGAAGCGTCCTGAACATCCTGTCCTCCCTGGTTGTATTCTACGAGAAGCCGGGCCGGGCGGTTCGACCCCGGCCAGACTCAGAACTCAGTCAGGAGGTTCCGCCCATGTCGCTCGACCTGCTCGTCTTCGGTCCCCACCCGGACGATCTGGAGATCGGCCTCGGCGGCACGATCGCGCGGCACGCCGCCGAAGGGTGGCGGGTGGGCCTGTGCGACCTGACCCGCGGCGAAATGGGCAGCAATGGCACGCCCGAGCAGCGGACAGAGGAAGCCGATGACGCGCGCGTCGTCCTCGGGGCCGTGTGGCGCGAGAACCTCGGGTGGCCGGACCGCGGGATCAGTGGCGCACCGGACCAGGTGAACGACGTGGTGCGCCTGGTACGGAAGTGGCGGCCGCGGGCGATCGCGCTGCCCTACTGGGAGGATCGCCATCCCGACCACGTCGCCGCGAGCCGCGTCCTGGTCGAAGCCGTGTTCAACGCGCGGCTGCGCCGGGTCCCCGGCGAGGGCGAGGCGTGGGCTCCCGACTGGGTGTGCTATTACTTTATCAACGACGCCGGACCGATCTCGTTCGCCGTCGACGTGTCGGCGCACTACGAGACCAAACTCCGGGCGCTGGCCTGTTACCGGAGCCAGTTCCGAGCGGACGCGGACGGCGCGGTGACGACCCGGCTGAATGCCCCCACCTTCGCCCGGCTCGTCGAGAGCCGCGACGCGCAGGTCGGCGCCCAGTCCGGCGTGGCCTTCGCCGAAGGCGTCGTCGTGAGAGAACCGATCCTCCGCCCGCATCTCATCAAGGACTGGAGCGCCCGCCCGTGAAGATCGCCGTCATCTGTTACGCCTCGGTGGGTGGCAGCGGCATCGTCGCCACCGAACTCGCCAAGTGCCTGGCCCGTCGCGGGCACGAGATCCACGTGGTCAGCCGCGAGCAGCCGTTTCGGCTCGGCGACGATCAGCCCGGCGTCGTCTTCCATCGCGTCGTCACGCCGTCCTACCCGCTCTTCCGCGAACCGCAATACGTGCTGTCGCTCTCGACGACGATCGTCACGCTGGCCCGGGCGATCGACCTCGACATCATCCACGCGCACTACGCCATCCCCCACGCCACCGCCGCCTACCTCGCCAGGCAGGTGCTGGTCGGCACCGGCCACGCCCCGCTGCCGCGTGTCGTGACCACGCTGCACGGCACCGNNCATCACGCTGGTCGGCAGCGACCCATCGTACGCGGAGACGATCGGGTTCTGCATCGACCAGTCTGACGGGGTGACGGCCGTCTCGGAAAGCCTCAAGGCCGACACGTACAAGGGACTCCCCGTCCACGCCGACATCCGCGTGATCCCGAACTTCCTCGACTGCTCCATCCATCACCGGGTCGAATCGGCCGGCCTGCGGGAGCATCTCGCGCCGGCCGGCCACGCCGTGGTCATGCACGTGTCGAACTACCGGCCGGTCAAGCGGATCTCCGCCGTCGTCGACGTGTTTGCGAAGATCCGGCAGTCGATCCCGGCGACGCTCGTGCTGGTGGGAGACGGCCCGGACCTGCCGCACGGCCTCGCCCTCGCGCGCGAGCGCGGCGTGCTGAACGACGTCAAGACCGTCGGCGAACAGGGGGACGTGCGCGCCTTCCTGTCGGCGGCCGACCTGTTCCTGCTGCCGTCCGCCACGGAGAGCTTCGGCCTGGCGGCGCTCGAGGCCATGGCGTGCGAGGTGCCGGTGGTGGCCTCCCGGGTGGGCGGCCTGCCCGAGGTCATCGAAAGCGGCGTCAGCGGCTACCTGCACGCGCCGGACGACCTCGACGGGATGGCGGCTTCCGGCCTGGCGGTGCTGACCGATGCCGACCTCGGCCGGCGGATCGGAATGGCCGGGAAGAACGTGGTGCACGGGCGCTACTGCTCCGACCGGATCGTGCCGCAGTACGAGCGGTTCTACGAGGAGATCCTGGGCCGGTCGGCCGCTCCGGCGCGCTAGCGGCGGAGGCGGCGCCAGGCCCGCGGGGAGCGGGCCTTCACGTGCTACGCTACACCTCGTGCACATCCCCGACGGATATCTCAGCCCCGGCACGTGCGCGGCGCTCTACGCGGGCGCGGCGCCGTTCTGGTGGGTGGCACTCCGGCGGCTGAAGCGGGTGCTCGACGCGCGGGTCGTCCCCCGACTGTCGCTCATCGCGGCGTTCTCGTTCGTCGTGATGATGTTCAACATCCCGCTGCCGGGCGGCACGACCGGTCACGCGGTCGGCGCGGCGCTCGCCGCGATCGTGCTCGGACCGTCGGCGTCGATCCTGGCGGTGTCGACGGCGCTCGCCATCCAGGCGTTCTTCTTCGGCGACGGCGGCATCACGGCGCTCGGCGCCAACTGCTTCAATATCGCGATCGTCGGCTCGCTCGTCGCGTATCCCGTGTACCGGGCGATTGCCGGACGGGCGGCGCTCGAGTCGCCCCGGCGCGTCGTCGCCGCCGGTCTCTCCGGCTACGCCGCCATCAACGCCTCCGCGCTCTGCGCTGCGGTCGAGTTCGGCCTCCAGCCGATGTTCTTCCACGACGCGTCCGGCGCGCCGCTCTACTGTCCGTACCCCCTCGGCGTCGCGGTTCCCGTCATGATGCTTGGCCACCTCACCATCGCCGGCATCGCCGAGTTCGTGCTCACGGGAGGCGTCGTCGCGTTCCTGCAGCGCACCGATCCTGCGCTGCTCGCGGCCACGGCCGGCCCTGGCGCGCGCTCGAATCCCGACGCCGCAACGGCCGGATCGCCCGGCAGCCTCCGTCCGCTCTGGGTCGCGCTGGGCCTGCTGCTCGTGCTGACGCCGCTCGGCCTGCTGGCCGGCGGCTCGGCGTGGGGGGAATGGAGCGCGTCGCAACTGGCCAGCCCCGCCGCGCAACACGCCATCGCCGACGCCTCGCTCCACCACGCCTTGCCGTCGGTGCCACCCGCGGGCCTCGAACGCCTGGCTACGGTCTGGACGGCGCCGTTCCCGGACTACGCGCCCCCTCTTCTCCGCAGCCGGGCTCTCGGCTACCTGCTCTCGGCCATGTTCGGCACCGGCCTGGTCGTCCTCGCGACGATCGGCGTGGCCGCCCTGCTCCGCCCGCGCCGCCGCGGTTCCGCGGACGGCGACACGGTGTTCCCGTGAGGCACGGGACCGGCGCTCGCGGCGCGGTCGAACGCACGGTCGACGGCCTGCTCCGCGTGATGGATCGGGCGGTAGAGGCCGAGGCCGGAGCGGCCCGCCCCGGCCTTTTACAGTTGGTGGACCCCAGGGTCAAACTGGCGGGACTCCTCTCGCTGGTGGCGGCCGTCGCCCTGTCGCACAGGCTGGAGGTCATCGCCGCGCTGCTGGTCGTCGGGCTGGCGCTCTGTGCGCTGTCGCAGGTGCGCCTGCTGGCGCTCGTGTCCGGGGCCTGGCTGGTGGCGGTGAGTCTGTCGCTCGCCCTGGCCCTGCCGGCCCTCTTCCTCATGCCAGGACCTGCCGTCGCCGAGCTGCCGCTCCTCGGTTGGACGGTAACGTCAACGGGCCTGACCTCGGCGGCCTACCTGGTGTTGCGCGTGGCCGCCGCGGCCACGTTCGGGTTCCTGCTCGTGTTCACGACGGCATGGCCGCGCGTCCTCAAGGCCCTCCGCGCGTTCGGCATTCCCGTCGTGATGGTCGCGGTGCTCGGGATGACCTATCGATACATCCTGCTGCTGCTCGAGGCGGCCCACGACATGTTCGTGGCGCGCCGCAGCCGCGCGGTCGGCCGCCTGACGGCCGGCGAGCGGCGGCGGCTGGCGGGTCAGCATGCCGGCGTGCTGCTCGGACGAAGCCTGCAGCTCGGCGGCGAGGTCTACCTGGCGATGCAGGCCCGCGGATTTCGCGGCGAGGTGTATCTCGTGGAGGACTTCGCGATGACGCGCGCTGACTGGATGGCGCTCGCGGCATTTGCGGCCGTCTCGGCGACCGCGATCTGGGCAGGCCGATGAATCTCTTCGAGCTCGACGATGTCACCTATCGCTTCAACCGCGTCGTCGCGGTCGATGGACTGTCGATGGCGATCCCCTCCGGCACGCGGGTCGCCCTGCTCGGGGCCAACGGATCGGGCAAGTCGACGTTGCTGCGGATTCTCGACGGGCTCTACGTCCCCGATTCGGGGCGGGTGCGATTCCTCGGTGGAGAGCTGACCGCGCCGCGGCTCGCGGACGAAACGTTCGCTCTCGACTTCCGGCGCCGGGTCGGCCTGCTCTTTCAGAATCCCGACGTGCAGCTGTTCAACGCCACCGTCTTCGACGAAGTCGCGTTCGGTCCTCTGCAACTGCGCCTGCCACCGTCCGAGATTCGCGCCCGCGTCATGGACACGCTCGACAGGCTGCGGCTGACGCACCTGAAGGACCGCGTCCCGCACCGGTTGTCCGGCGGCGAGAAGAAGCGCGTGGCGCTGGCCAGCGTCCTCGTGATGGACCCGGAGGTGCTGCTGCTCGACGAGCCCACCGATTCCCTCGACCCGCGCAGCCAGAGCCAGCTCATCGACCTGTTGATGTCGTGGACCGACGGATCGAAGTCGGTCATCACCGCGACCCATCACCTCGGCATCCTCGACGAGATTGCCGATCGCTGCTTCGTCCTCGACAAGGGCCGCCTGGTCGCCGAACGAACGCCGGCCGACCTTCTGCAGGACCAGGATCTGCTCGACCGCACGAACCTGATCCACGTCCATCGCCACCGCCACAGCGGCGTTCAGGTGCACACCCACCCGCATATGCACGGGCTGTGACATAGGGATCGGGGATCAGGGATCAGGGATCGGGGATCGGGGCGGAGGATTCGGGATTCAGGATTCAGGGCCGCCAGCCGCAAGCCGCGAGCCGCCAGCCGGCTAATACACCATATCGCCGCTGAGGAACGCTCGCGTGCGCGGATCGCTGGCGTGATCGAGCATCTCCGCCGTCGGTCCCACCTCGATCACCTGGCCGTCGAGCAGCAGCGCCGCGCGGTGTGCAAGGCGCCGAGCCTGGAAGATCTGGTGCGTCGCGAGGACGACGGTCACGCCCTGCGCCTGGCGCTCGCGGATGAGATCTTCGACCAGGCGCACGTTGCGGGGATCGAGGTTCGCGGTCGGCTCGTCGAGCAGCAGCACGTCGGGATCGAACGCCAGCGCCCGGGCCAGCGCGACGCGCTGAATCTCTCCGCCGGACAGGCTCTGGGCCGGCGCGTGCGCGAGAGGCGCGAGGCCGAGCGCCGTCAGCAGGTGATCGATCTCCGCCGGCCGGTTCGACCAGCCCCGGACGTGGAGGCCGAAGGCGAGGTTGGCGCGCACCGATCGATTCAGCACAAACGGCCGCTGGAACACCGTCGTCACGCGGCGCCGGACGTCGAGCGCCGGTTCCGAGTCGACCAGCCGCTCGTCGAACCACAACCGCCCGGCGGTCGGTCGCTCGAGGAACTGCAGGAGCCGCAGCAGCGTGCTCTTGCCCGACCCGCTGGGCCCGATGACGGCCAGCGTCTCGCCGCGCCTGATCTCCAGGCTCCCGATGTCCAGGACGACGCGCCCGCCGTAGCGGTGCTGGACCGACTCGAGGCGATAACACGCGGGTGCGGTCGTCATTGGTCGCGAAGCCGTCCCTGCAGCCGGAGCAGGAGGACGTTGGCGCCGAAGGCCACGGCGATGAGGACGACGCCCAGCGCCATCGCCAGCGCGAACTCCCCCTGGCGCGTGTAGAGGACGATGGCGGTTGTGAGGACGCGCGTCTGCCCCTCGATGTTCCCGCCCACCAGCATCACCGCGCCGACCTCAGAGATGATCCCGCCGAAGGCGGCGACGATCGCGGCCGTCACGCCCACGCGCGCCTCGAGGAGGACGGTCCACGCGCTCTGCCAGCGCGACGCCCCGAGGGCGAACACCTGCTGGCGCACCGCCCGATCGACGCCCGCCACCGCGCTCATCGTCAGACCGGCGACCAGCGGGAACGCGATGATCGCCTGCGCCACGATCATGGCCGTCGGCGTGAAGAGCCACCCGAGCACGCCGAGCGGGCCGCTGCTCGACAGACTCAGGTAGACGAACAGGCCGACGACCACCGGCGGCAGCCCCATCCCGGTGTAGAGCACGAGCGTCACCAGGCGCTGGCCGCGAAAGCGGACCAGGCCCAGCAGGGCGCCGATCGGCACCCCCGCCACGGTGGCGAGCAGCAACGCCGCGCCGGTGACGCGCAGCGTCAAGGCGACAATCTGCAGCAGCTCGGGACGGCGGAATTCGGTCAGCAGTTGAGACACGGTTTCAAGGGTTCGGACACGGCCGGCAGTCTATCGCGCCGGCACCTGGCTGGCTTTCCACCGGTCGGAGTCGGGATAGAAGAGCGGCTGCCCGAACCGCGTCATGCCGAACGCCGCGATGACGCGCTGCGTCTCCGGCGACACCAGCCACTCGACGAACTTCCTGGCCGCCTCGGCGTTTACGCCGGGGTGCACGCGCGGATCGACGGCCATCACGCCGTACCGATTCCGAAGAGCGAAGTCGGGATTCTCGGCGATGGACCGTCCCCCCAGCAGCAGCCGGAGATTGGGCAGCTTGTCCCGCATCGCCAGCCAGGTGCCGCGGTCACTCAGGGTATACGCGCGCTGCTCGTTGGCCACGATGAGCGTCTCGCCCATCCCCTGGCCGAGCGAGCGGTACCACGCGCCCGCGGGTTTCAGATCCGCGGACGCCCAGATGGCCATTTCCGCCGTCTCGGTGCCCGAATTGTCGCCGCGGCTCGCGAACGGGGCCTTCGCGGCCGCAATCGCAGCGAACGCCTCGCGGGCCGACCGCCGGCTGGCGATCTTCGCCGGGTCAGCGGCCGGACCGACGACGACGAAGTCGTTATACATGACGTCGAATCGCTCGCGGGCATGGTGCTCGGCGATGAACTTCAATTCCGACTGGTAGGCGTGCGTCAATACGACGTCCGCGTCGCCGCGCCGCCCGATCTCGAGCGCCTGTCCGGTGCCGACCGCGATGACGTCCACGCGGCACGCGCACAGCTTCTCGAACGCCGGGAGGATCGCCCGAAGCAGGCCTGAATCGTCGGTGCTCGTCGTCGTCGCCAGGCGCAGGACACCCGGCTTCACCGGCGCCTGCGCGGCCGCCGTCGCGGCAGCCGCCAGGCACGCCGTCACGAGCACCCATGCGAACCGGGACCGGATGTGAGTCATGGCGCCATCCATCCGCGCGGCGGGCGTCAGCATCGGCCCGCCAACCAGGTCGTGCTCGATTCTCTCATGACGCGCGCGGCCTGTGGGATTTTCGGCGTTCTCTGTTAGGATTTGGGCGTCGCGCCCCCCCACCGGAGTCGACTCATGAACGTCCGACGTGCCGCCCTCGCCAGTCTGCTCGTCGTCTCGGCCTTCGTCGTGCGGCAGGACGGCGTGCTGGCCCAGCGGCCTGGCGCCGGGACACCGCCTCCCGCGTCGGTCCTGCTGAAGCCCGCGCGCGTCTTCGACGGCGTGAGCGACCAGGCGCGCGAGGGCTGGGTCGTGCTCGTGACCGGAAAGCGGATCGCGGCCGTCGGCCCCGCGGCGGACGTGCAGGCGCCGGCTGGCACGCGCGTGATCGACCTGCCCGGCGCGACGGTCATCCCCGGACTCATCGACGCCCACTCGCACATTTTCCTGCACCCCTACAACGAGACGCTTTGGAACGACCAGGTCCTCAAGGAATCCCAGGCGTACCGCGTCATCGAGGCCACGCTCCACTGCAAGCGCACGCTGGAGGCCGGGTTCACGACGCTGCGCGATCTGGGCACCGAGGGCGCGGGCTTTGCCGACGTCGACGTGAAGCGCGCCATCAACGAGGGGAAGATCCCGGGACCGCGCCTGTTCGTCGCCACCAGGGCCATCGTCGCCACCGCCAGCTACGGGCCGGGACCGTGGGGCTTCGCGCCCGAGTTCGTGCCGCCGAAAGGAGCGCAGGAAGCGAGCGGCGCTGCCGAGGTGCTGCGCGCCGTACGCGAGCAGATCGGCCACGGCGCCGACTGGGTGAAGGTCTACACCGACTATCGCCGCGGCGACGGCCCCGACGTGCCGACTTTCTCGCTGGACGAGCTGAAGGTGCTCGTCGACGAGGCGCACAGCGCCGGCCGGCCCGTGTCGGCTCACGCCATGACGCCCGAGGGGATGAAGCGGGCCATCCTGGCGGGCGTGCAAACGGTCGAACACGGCTATTACGGCACCGAAGAGGTCTTCAAGCTGATGGCCGAGCGCGGCGTGGCCTACTTCCCCACGATCGCGACCGCGGAGGCGTATTCGGAGTATTTTGATGGGTACAAGCGGGGCGTGTCCCCGCCGACCTCCGACATGGAGAGCGTGAAGCGCGCCTTCCAGATCGCACTGAGGCTCGGCGTGACGATCGGCCTCGGCAGCGACGTCGGCGTCTTCACGCACGGCGACAATTATCGCGAACTCGAATGGATGGTGCGCGACGGCATGACGCCGGTCCAGGCGCTCAAGGCCGCGACCTCGGTGAATGCGGCCGTTCTCGGCAAGGCGTCGGAGTTCGGTTCGCTCAAGCCCGGCCTGCTGGCCGACGTGGTCGCCGTCGACGGCGACCCGACGCGCGACGCCAGCGCCGTCAGGAACGTTCGCCTCGTGATGAAGGAAGGGGCCATCGTCCGCCAGTAGACGGCTGGCGCGCGAGGGAGTCCTGGGCCGGCCTTCCGCCGGCTGTCGAAAGGTGAATTCGATGGCGTCGAACGACGAACCGGTGGCCGAGAGGGCGACTCCTCCCGGATCCTCCTCCTCCCCGACCGTGCTCGTGGTGGACGACGAGGGGGCGGTGCGGTCGTTCCTGCGGGCGTACCTGGAGGACGCGGACTACACGGTCTACGAAGCGATCGACGTGGACGGCGCCCTGAGCACACTCGACCAGTCGCGCGTCGACGCCGTCGTCCTCGACGTTCGCATGCCGGACCCGCGGGGACTGGGACGAAGCGGTCTCGAGGTGCTGGCGTTCATCAGGCTGCGCGCGGCCTCCGACGCGCTGCCGGTGATGATCCTGACCGGCCGTCCCCTCGAGCCCGAGGAGCAGGACCTCATCCGCCGGCATCACGCGCATTTGTTTCTGAAGCCCGACGGGTACCGGCAACTGCTGCAACGGCTCGACCAGTTGACCGGGCGGCGCGTGGCCGGCCGGCCGTAGGCGGTCCGTGCCCTGCGGTCGCGCGCCCGATTGGCCCNNAGGAATCATGAGCGACCGACGAGACTTTCTCAGGAACGGCGCCCTGCTCGGCGCCTCCATGCTGGCTCCGTCGCTGGCCGGCCAGACGTCCCCGCTTCAGAAGCCGGCGCGCGCGTCTGCGGCCCGGATGAAGCTGACCTACAAGCCGTTCACGATCGCGCTTCGGCACGTCTTCACGATTGCCGTCTCGTCGCGGACGACGACGCCCGACGTGCTGACCGAGATCGCCTACGACGGCGTCGTCGGATACGGCGAGGCGTCGATGCCACCGTACCTCGGCGAGACGCAGGCCACCTGCATGGCCTTCCTGGCGAAGGTCGATCTCGCGAAGTATCCGAACCCGTTCGAGCTCGAGACGATCCTCGACGACATCGACCGGATCGCGTCTGGCAACCCGGCGGCGAAAGCCT
>PMKG01000178.1 GCA_003157675.1 Acidobacteriota bacterium | reverse complement strand
GGGCTGAAGCCCTGCGCTATCTGATGGATCATGGGCAGCACAGGCGTGAAGCCGCGCCCCCCACCCCTCCAGCATTTCGAGACGGGCTGCGGGCGCGAGATCCCCTTCATCGGCGAAGTCGTCGGCCGCGCGAGCGAAGGCGTACACCGCCGCCACGTGAGGCCGCATGCGGCGAGGCAGCAGCACGGACGCGACGGGAAAGTTCTCGTAGTGGTCGCGCGCGATCCGCGCGCAGGTGTCGTAGGCCTCGGCCACCCCGGTCACCATGGGCGTTCGGGGATCCCCGCGCGGTGGTTGACGGCCCGCGCCGCCACGAACAGGAAGTCGGACAGGCGATTGACGTAGGCGAGCAGGACGGGGTCGACATCGCCGGCCCCGAGCGAAACGATGCGTCGCTCGGCCCGCCGGCAGATCGTGCGCGCGAGGTGCAGCGCGGCGCCCGGGGCCGAGCCGCCCGGCAGGAGGAATCGCCGGAGCGGAGGCAGGCTCGCTTCGAGCGCGTCGATCCACTGCTCGAGCCGGAACACCTCGGCCTGGCCCACCTCCATCTTCTGCACGCGCTCGGCGACACGGTGGGCCGGGTCGGCCAGCGTGCCGCCCACGGCGAACAGGTCGCGCTGGATCTGCTCGAGCATCGCCGCCACGTCGGCGGCCACGCCGGAGGCGAGCGCGACGCCGATTGACGCGTTCAGTTCGTCGATCTCGCCGTAGGCGTCAACGCGCAGATCGGCCTTCGAAACCCGGCTGCCGTCGAACAGCGCCGTCTCGCCGCCGTCGCCGCTTCGCGTGTAGATTTTCACCGTGAGAATTATGTCACGGGATCGGGTAGAGTGACGGATTCCCGCCTTCGCCGCTTCGCGGCTTCGGCGGGCAGGCCTTGGACTCGACAGGAAGGCAACGGGTGGCGAAGCGGTCACGGACCTCGGCGCGGAAGATGCCGGCGCCGCCGGCGCGTCAGGCGTTCAGGCGCCGCCTTCTCGGGTGGTACGACAGGAACGGCCGGGCTCTGCCCTGGCGCGACGCCACCGATCCGTACCACATCCTGGTCTCGGAGATCATGCTCCAGCAGACGCAGGTCGACCGCGTGCTGCCGAAGTACCACGAGTGGCTCGAGCGCTTCCCTTCGCTGGCAGACCTGGCCGCGAGGCCGGTCGAGGAGGCCGTCGAGGCCTGGTACCCGCTGGGCTACAACATCCGCCCGAGGCGGCTTCACTCGATCGCGCGGGAGGCGGTGGCGCGCTACGGTGGGACGCTTCCGTCCGACGAGGCCACGCTGCTCTCGTTCAAGGGGATCGGGCGCTACACGGCCGGCGCGATTCGCAGCTTCGCGTTCGGCGCGCGGTCGGCCATCCTCGACACCAATGTCGCGCGCGTCCTGTTCCGCGTCTTCGTGGGGAAGGGCGACCCGAAAGCGCACGCCACGCGGGCACACCTCTGGACGATCGCGCACGCGGTGCTGCCGCAAAAGCGGGTCTTCGACTTCAACCAGGCCCTGATGGACTTCGGCGCCCTGGTGTGCCCGGCGCGCAAGCCGCGCTGCCCTGTCTGCCCGATGGCGCGAGTCTGCAAGTCCTACCCGTTCGACCCCGGCGCGCGATCGTCCGGTCGCGCCAGGCGCCGGTCGAAGCGACCAGAGGTGGTCACCGCCGCAGTCGTCGATCGCAAGGGGCGGCTGCTCGTCGCACGGCGGCTCGAAGGCTCGCACATGGGGGGACGCTGGGAGTTTCCGGGCGGCAAGTGCGAGCCGGGAGAATCGGCCCGCGCGTGCCTTCGGCGCGAGCTGAAAGAGGAGCTGGGCGTGAAGGCCGTCGTGCACGAGGAGATCTACCGGACGACGTATGCCTACGACGACCGGGTCCTGGACCTGCGGTTCTTCAGGTGCGACCTCGACGGCAAGCCTCAACCGCTGCTGGGCCAGGAAGTCCGCTGGGTCGGGCGCCGCAACCTCAGCAGGCTGGAGTTCCCACCTGCAGATCGCGAGCTCGTCGCGCGACTGGCCAAGGAGGGCTCAGGGCTCAAGACTCAGGGCTCAAGGCAACCCTGAAGGGCCGGCCACTTGGCATCTTGCGATGTGGCGATCTTGCGATCTGTCGATCGCAAAATCGCACGATCGCAAGATCTCAAGATGTTCCGAACGGCAGCGTCACTACCCACGCCATGAGCGCGTGGTCGCCGTGCAGGACCGTCAGCGCCGTGCCCGGCTCGAAGAAGTCCCGCTGGACCATCGCCAGCGCGATCGGCGCGCCCACCAGCGGCGACCAGGCGGCGCTCGTGATCTTCCCGGCCTCGCGGTCGCCGGACCGAAGCCCGTCGCCCGCGCCCGGCACCTCCNNCCCTTGGTGAAGCTGATCGCCCGCGACTCGATGCCGGCCTCGAGCGGGATGGTCGTGCCGTCCATGTCGGCGCCGAATCGGGGACGTCCGGCCTCGACGCGCAGCGTCTCCCAGTCTTCCGGATCCGCCTGCGTCGTGCCGCCTGCTTCGAGAGCCGATGACAACTGGTCGACGTACGGACGCTCGATGTACAGGTCGAACGCCGCCACCCCCAGGTCGTCGGACGCGGCGACGACGACCACCTGGCCGCGGAAGCTGGCGCGCATATTGTGGAAGAGGGGCCAGCCCGCAAGATCGGCAGGCCTGAAGGTCCGCCGTAGCCGGGCGAAGGCGGATAGGGCTGCCGCGTCGTCCGCTTCAGGCGGACCCCCGCCCGCGCGCTCGATCACCGCGGCGACGACGGCGGCCGCGGCCGGGCCGGCGACGACCAGCTTCCCGAAGGCCTCGCTGAGGTCGCCGAGCTTCACGTCCTCGCTGAAGATGAACTGGTCGAGTTTCGACAGCATGTCCACCGTCACCGACGGGTCGAGATCGAGGAGCAGCATGTCGCCGAGGTCGAGCACGACCATGTCGGCGACGAGGCGCCCCTGTGGGGTGAGGTAGGCCGCGTAGCAGCCGCCGCCGGCCTGAAGCGACGAGACGTCGTTCGTCAGCATCGCGTGCAGATAGGCGCGCCGATCGCTTCCGGCCACCGCGATTTTCCCCCGCGACGAGCGGTCGAACACGGCCGCCCGCTCCCGCGCCGCCAGGTACCCGGCCCCGCCCCGCATCATCCCCTCCCCCTGTCTCAGTTGCCCGCCGCTCGCGGCCCGATGCTATCCTTTGATGGACATGCGCCGCCTTTATTGTACCGTCGCTCTCCTCGCCTTCGCCCTGCTGGCGGGTCCCGGCCGCGCGCAGACGGCGCCCGGGGACCAGCCGGCCGGCTTCACGGTCTTCCTGCAGGGCGTCGCCGTCGGCGCCGAACAGGTGACCGTGGTCCGCACGCCGCAGGGGATCACCATCTCCGGCAGCGAGCGCATCGGGCCGCCGATCCGCCTCATGGCCAACCGGGCCGAGATCCGCTACACGGCCGACTGGCGCCCGCTCGAGTGCCTGGTCGAAGGCAGCGCGCGCGACGAGGTGGTCGCGGTGCACGCGAGGGTCACCGGGACGACGGTGACGACCGATTACCTCCAGGGCACCACGCCGGGCCACAAGACCGACCAGATCGCGGCCGACGCCCTGCTTCTGCCCGACATCTTCTTCGGCGCCTACGCGGCGCTGGCCGGGCGCCTCGCGGGCGCGAAGGTCGGCGATCGCGTGAACCTCTACATCCCGCCGTCGGCTTCGACGACGGTGACGGTCGCCAGCGTCTCGGACGACCGGGTGCGGACCGACGCCGCCCTTGTCGAGGTCCGGCGCTACACGCTGGAGTTCTCCGGTGCCGGTGGGCCGGCGGGCCTCGAACTGTGGACGGATTCCGGCGGGCGGCTGCTCCGCTTCTCCGTCCCGGCGCGGGGATTCGACATCATCCGCACCGACATCGCCGCGGTCAACTCCCGGCGCGAGCCGGTGGCGCGGCCCAACGACGAGCGCGTCAGCATCCCGGCCAACGGGTTCAGCCTCACGGGCACGTTGTCGAAACCCGCGGCGGGGCCGGCCCCGGGCGCCCGCC
Source organism: Acidobacteriota bacterium (assembly GCA_003157675.1). Taxonomy (GTDB): domain Bacteria; phylum Acidobacteriota; class Vicinamibacteria; order Vicinamibacterales; family Fen-181; genus FEN-299. Next base: position 4,198 of record PMKG01000178.1, on the reverse strand, counting down.
TCCCGGCGGTCGTGCTCGTGAGCGGGTCGGCGCCGACCGATCGCGAGGAGATGATGGCGGGCATCCCGATCTTCGGGCAGCTGGCCTCGTCGCTCTCCGACGCCGGGTTCCTCGTGTTGCGCTACGACAAGCGCGGCGTCGGCCAGAGCGGCGGGCGCATCGAGAACACAACGCTCGGCGATTACGCCGACGACGCCATCGCCGCCGTGAAGCTCCTTGAGCGGCGCCCGGACGTCGATCGGCGCCGGATCGCGATGCTCGGCTACGGCGAGGGAGGCGCGGTGGCCTCGGTGGCGGCCTCGCGTGGAGGGGCGATCGCCGCGCTCGTACTCGTCGCCGCGCCGGGCGCCGCCGGCGACGCGTACATGCTCGAGCGCCAGGAGCACCTGCTCGGCTTGATGAACATCCCGGAGGCCGATCGTCGCGCGAAGATCGAACTTCAGAAGCGCCTGCTCCAGGCCGTGCTCACCGGGCGGGACCTCGACACGCTGCCCGCCGACCTCCGGCGCCAGGCGGACACGCCGTGGTTCCGCAGTTTTCTCGGCTTCGATCCGGCGAAGACGCTGAGGAAGTGCGACCAGCCGATCCTGATCGTCCAGGGAGGCAAGGACCGCGAGGTGGCGCCGTCGAACGCCGACAGGCTGGACGCCATCGCCAGGGCCCGCAAGGGCAGGGCCGGAATTGCGGTAAAGGTCGTGCAGTTGCCGGCGCTCAATCACCTGCTCGTCCCGGCACCGACCGGCGAGATGGACGAATACGATCACCTCACCAGCCGGACGATCGCCCCCGAAGTGGCCGCCACGATCGAGGCATGGCTGAAGGACACGATGGGAGCCCGCTAGGATGTGGATTCTCCGGACCAAGGCCGCGGAAGGCGGCAGCGACCCACTGACGTTCAGGCTGAGGGCCGGCGGGATGAAGACGCTCGGCCGCGCCACGCGCGCCGACTTCATCGTCGACGAACCCCTGATCTCCCGCCTGCACTGCCGGTTCACCGCCGGGGCGGCGGGCGTGCTCGAGGTGGAGGACCTCGGGAGCACCAACGGCACGTTCGTGAACGGCAAGCGCGTCAAGACGGCGCGGCTTTCGCCGGGAGATTGCGTGCGGGTGGGGCGCGTCGAGATCGAGGTGACGGAAGCGACGCACTAACGGGCGCACGGCAGAATCGTGCGATCTAGCGATCTTGCGATCCGGCGAAGTGACACCCGCGCAATCAGCAGATCGCAAGATCACACGATCGCAAGATTACACTCTCGAGTCCCTGAGAAACGGGTTCGTCCGCCGCTCGCGGCCGATCGTCGTCGACGGGCCGTGCCCCGGGTGGACGACCAGGTCGTTCGGGAGCACGAAGAGGACGTCTCGGATCGATCCGATCAGCGTGTCGTAATCGCCTCCGGGCAAGTCGGTCCGTCCTATCGAACCCGCAAAGAGCGTGTCGCCGGCCAGCAGCACCGTGCCCGCCGCCCCGCTCGGCCCGACGAGCAGGCAGACGCCGCCCGGCGTGTGGCCAGGCGTGTGGAGGACACGAGCCGACAGGGTGCCGACGTCGATCGGCGCCGACAAATCGTAGAACCGGTCGACCGGCGGCGGCGGCTCGATGTCGAAGCCGAAGACGGCAGCCTGCTCGACGGCGCGTTCGTAGAGCGGCAGGTCGGCGTGGTGCAGCCAGACGGGCGCCCCGGTCGCCGCCTTCGCCTTCGCCGTACCGGACACGTGGTCCACGTGGGCATGAGTGAGCAGGATCCGCCGGATGTCGAGCTTCTCCTCCGCCACCACGCGCAACAACTCGGCGACCTCGTCGCCGGGGTCGACGAGCACTCCCTCTCGCGTCTTCTTGCACGCGAGGACGTAGCCGTTCTTGTGGAACGGAGGCGCTTCGCGAATTTCGAGCAGCATCCCATTATGATACCTGCAATGAGCCGAGCGATCCCCGCGACGGCGACGCTCGACGAGATCCGCGCGGCCCGCGAGAGGACGCTGCCGCACGTCCACCGCACGCCGCTCGTGCGCTCGGACCGCCTCAGCAATACGGCTGGCGGCGACGTCTTCCTGAAACTCGAATCACTGCAGGTGACGAGCTCGTTCAAGGCGCGCGGCGCGCTCAATGCGGTGCTCGCGCTCCGCGAACGGCACCGTCCGGGCGATCCGCTGCCCCGCCTGGTCACAGCCTCCGCCGGGAATCATGGCCGGGCGCTCGCGTGGGCTGCCGAGCTGGCCGGCTTCCAGGTGGTCGTGTTCACTCCGCGCGAGGCGCCGGCCGCCAAGCTCGACGCGATCAGGCGCCACGGCGCCGACCTGCGCGCCGAGGCCGACACCTACGAGGACACGGAGCAATTGGCCAAGCAGTTCGCCGCGGCGACCGGCGCGCGCTTCATCTCGGCGTACAGCCATCCCGACCTCATCGCCGCGATCGGCGTCATCGGGCTCGAGATCGTCGAGGACCTGCCGCAGGTCGACCAGATCGTCGTGCCGGTCGGTGGAGGCGGACTCATCGCCGGCATCGCGGCCGCGGCGAGCCTCGTGCGGCCCGACGTCGAGGTGGTGGGCGTCGAAGTGGAGGCGTCCCGTCCGTTCGCCGCGTCGCTCTCGGCGGGACGGATCGTCGAGGTGGAGGTGGGGCCGACGATCGCCGACGGCCTGGCCGGCAACATGGATCCCGACAACCTGGCGTTCCCGATCGTCCAGGCGCTGGTCCGCACGATGACGATGGTNNCGGCGTCGCGGCGGTTGCCTCGGGACGGGTGCCATCTCGCGGCCGCACGACCGCGGTCGTCGTGTCGGGCGCAAACATCGATATCGACAAGCTGGCCGCGATTATCGGAAGCGCGGACTGAAGGCCTGGAGAATCGGGCCGGAGAGCGCCCGCAGGTCGGCAGCCATCGCGGCGGCCGACGCGTATCTCGCGCCGGGGCTCTTCTCCGTCGCCCGCGCGAGCACCTCATCGAGCCTCGCGGGCAGCGCCGGGCTGAGGCGGGACACGGACGGCGTTTCGAGGCGCAGGACGTTCAGCGCTCCCTCCGCCGCGCTCGCCCCGCTGAACGGGCTCCGCCCCGTCACCATCTCGAAGACGAGCACGCCGAGCGAGAAGACGTCCGAGCGGCAATCCGCCCGGCCCGTGAGGATCTGCTCGGGCGACATGTAGCAGACGAGTTGGCCCGCGGCCGCGACCGAGGGCTCGTCACCGCCGGCCAGCTCTCCCGCGATGGCCTGGCGTCGCAGTCCCTCAGTCGTCCAGTCGGAGAGACCGAAGTCCACGATCTTCGTCTTGTCCCGCTCGTTGATGAAGACGGTGGACGGGCCGAGGCTCGCGTGCACCAGGTCCAGCCTGTGCCCTTCGGCCACGCCGTCGGCCAGCTGAACCCCGCACTCGAGCGCGCGCGCCGCGCTGAGCGGCACGCCGCACAAGCACTCGCGCAACGAACGCCCCACGACGTATTCATGTGCCAGGCACAGGCGGCCATCCTCTTCGCCGACGTCGAACAGGGCGGCGACGTGCGGATGGGAGAGGGCCCGCGCCTTCGACGCGTCGGAGAGCAGCGCCTCGCGCCGGGCCCGGTCGTCGGCGATGGGCGGCGCCACGACTCGCAGCGCGACCGTCCGGCCGCCCCGCGTGTCGCGCGCGCGCAGCAATTCGCCCAGAGCGCCTGCGCCAAGGTGTTCGAGGATCGTGTAGCGACCGAGTGTCTCCATGCGGACGGTTCCCGTGGGCGGACGGCGGGCGCGCCTCCCCTGCTCGNNCTGCTCGCGTATCGGTCCCTGGCGGGCGAGCCGACAGGGCGGGCGGCGTCAGCGCTCACCTCCGCCGCTTCCACGACGTGCCGCCATCCGTCGTCTCGTAAGCCGAGCGGTCCGACGCGGTCACGGTGGCAGCGAGCTCGTTCCAGGCGTGCACGGCCACCAGGTCGGCGTCGGTCGGCGCGGTCACTCGCTGCCACGTCAGGCCGTCGGTCGTGCGCAAGACGACGCCGCCCGCGCCGACAATCCAGCAGACCCGGTCGCCCGGCGCCGACGCCTGGGAGAGCGGCGTCGTGACGCCGCTCGACTGGCGCACCCAGGTCTGACCGCGGTCGGACGATTTCTCGATGACGCCGTCCTGCCCGAATCGCCAGGCGACGGCCGATCCGGCCAGCATCGAGGTGGTCACCGACGCCTTGCGCACGCTCAGCGAGCCGAACGCCTGGCGGGGGGCGCTTCCTCC
>PMKG01000253.1 GCA_003157675.1 Acidobacteriota bacterium | reverse complement strand
CATCGTGCTCCCCGACGGAACCGTGGGCGACTGCCGGATCCTCAAGTCGCTCGATTCGGTGTTCGGCCTCGACCAGGAAGCGATCAAGGCGGCCAAGCAGTGGCGATTCCGACCGGGCAGGAAGCAGGGACAGCCGGTCGCCGTGATCATCAACATCCAGCTCGATTTCACGCTCCGTTGACGCGCCGCGCCCGCCGCCCGGCATGACCTACACGACTGGCGACCACCGACCGGGCTGGCACGCCGGCACCATCGCGTGGGTGGTGCTGCTGGCGGGCCTGCTGTCGTTCATGGTGTTTGGCCAGGAGCCCGACCGCCTGCAGTTCTGGGAGGCGGTCTACCACGCCGGACACGTACCCCTCTTCGGCCTGGTGGCCGTCTCGATCCTCTTCCTGCTTCGCGCTCGCGGCGTGTCTCTCGCCGGCCCTCGGGCCTGGTGGACGGCCTTCGCGCTGGCCGTCGCGCTCGGTGGTCTGACCGAAGCCCTCCAGATCTTTCAGCCTGGCCGTGACGCGTCGGTCTGGCACTTCCTGCGCGACGTCGCAGGCGCGGCCTCGTTCCTCCTCGCGTTGGCGATGGTGGGGTGGACGGGAGGCCATGGGAGCCTGATTCGATCGACGGGCCGACGCGTGCTGGTGTGTCTCGCCGTCGCGGCGATGTTGGCCGCGTCCGGGTTCGACCTCGCGGCGACGGTGATGAGGTATGGCGAGCGGGACGTCTCGTACCCGACCTTGTACACGCTCGACGGCGCCTGGTGGGAACGGTCGTTCATCGAAACGCACGACAGCGCGCTGACGCCGAACGCGCGGCCGGCGCACATGGCGGTCCGGTTCGACGAGCCGCTGGCCCGGCTCGACCTGAAGCCGGGGACCTACCCTGGCATTGCCTTTGACGAGCCGTATCCCGACTGGAGATGGGCCCGCAGCCTCGTGCTGACGGTCGTGTCGGATCTGGACGCGCCGCTCCCGCTGGTGCTCCGCGTGCACGACGCCTCGCACGACCAGCGCTACGCGGACCGTTTCAACCGCCAACTCCTGATCCAACCCGGCGTCAACCGCATCGTCATCCCCCTCGACGACGTGCGGCGCGCGCCCGATCGACGCGAGATGGACATGACGCGCATCCGGGGCATCATGCTCTTCGCGTATCGCCTGGCGCAGCCGACGCACGTGTTCATCGGCCCCGTTCGCCTCGGCGATTGATTCCGCGCCGCGTTTTCGCAAGAATCTCTCATGCGAGGTCGCCGGCCCTCGCGCCCTCTTCCGAGACGCCCCCGGCGAAAGGACCGAAGATGTCGATCCGGATGCAGGACATCGGCAAGGCGGTGATCGAAACCGAGTACGCCGTGCGCGGTCCGATCGTCGCGCGCGCGCAGCAGCTCGAGCGGCAGGGGCGCGAGATCATCTACTNNCCCCAGGCGCTCGAGCAGAAGCCGCTGACCTATCTGCGGCAGGTGCTGGCGCTGTGCCAGTACCCCGATCTCATCGAACGCGGCGCCGACCTGTTCCCGGCCGACGTGCGCGACACGGCCCGGCGGATCCTCGAGGGGACGCGCTACGGCCTCGGCGCCTACTCGGACAGCAAGGGCGTGCGGTTCGTGCGCGACGCGGTCGCCGCGTTCATCAGGGAGCGGGACGGGATCGAGACCGACCCCGAGGCGATCTACCTGACCGACGGCGCCTCGAAGGGCGTGCAAACGGCGCTGCGCATCCTCATCAGCGGACCGCAGGACGGGATCATGATTCCGATCCCGCAGTACCCGCTCTACNNACCATCACGCTCTACGAGGGGAAGCAGGTCGGCTACTACCTCGACGAGGGGCACGACTGGAAGCTGAGCCAGGCGATGCTCGAGGAGAGCCTCCAGGAGGCGCGCCGCTACGGCGTGACCGTGAAGGCGATCTGCGTGCTCAACCCGGGGAACCCGACCGGCTCGGTGCTCGACCGGGACAACATCCGGATGCTCGTCGCCTTCGCGAAGTCGCACGGCCTATCCATCCTCGCCGACGAGGTCTACCAGGAGAACATCTACCTGCAGGGCGACCGGTTCGTGTCGTTCGCGAAGGTGATGGTGGAGAGCGGCGAGACCGACGTCAGCCTGTTCAGCTTCCACTCCTGTTCGAAGGGGTTCCTGGGCGAGTGCGGCCAGCGCGGCGGCTACATGGAAGTGCGGAACATCCCGGCCGACGTCGCCGCGCAGATCACCAAGCTGCAGTCGGTGTCGCTCTGCGCGAACCTGACCGGCCAGGTGGCCACCTACTGCATGGTGCGGCCGCCGAAGCCGGGCGAGCCTTCCTACGAGCGGTACGCGCGGGAGCGCGACGGCGTTCTCGGCGAGCTCAGGTTGCGCGCGGTGCTGCTGGCCGATGGGCTCAACCGGATCCCGGGGATCCAATGCAACGTGGTGGCCGGCGCCATGTACGCGTTTCCGCGGATCACGCTGCCGGCCGGGCGGACCGACGAGCAGTACTGCATGGACCTGCTCGAGCACACCGGCATCTGCGTCGTCGCGGGCAGCGGCTTCGGGCAGATCCCGGGCACCGCGCACTTCCGGACGACCATCCTGCCTCCGACAAGCCGCATTCGAGCAGTGGTGGAGCGCCTCGCCGCGTTCCACGCCACGTACCGGTAAGCGCTGACGGCGGGCCGGCCGCGCGAGGCCGGGTCTCACGGCGACGCTGGGGAGGACCCATCATGCGATCGACGAGCGACTGGCGTGGTCTCCGGCTGTCGACGACGGCAGCCTGCGCGGTCCTGATCCTCCTGTCCGCGCTTCCCGCGTGGGCGGAGGCGATGGCACCGATCGCCGACACGAAGGCCGTGGTGGTCTCCGGACAGGTGCGGTTCACGGTGCTCACGCCCCGCCTCATCCGGATGGAGTGGTCGGCCACCTCCGAGTTCGAGGACCGCGCGTCGCTCGTGTTCACCCACCGCCGGCAGCCGGTGCCGCGTTTCACGTCCGCCGTCAAGGGCGGCTGGCTGACGATCTCGACCGACGCCCTGACGCTGCGCTACAAAACCGGCAGCGGCGCGTTCACCGCCGCCAACCTCGAGGTCCGCTTCACGCTCAACCTCGCGCCGGTCGTCTGGCACCCCGGCCTCGAGGACAAGGGCAACCTCCAGGGGACGACGCGGACGCTGGACGGCGTCAACGGCCCGGCGACGAAGCTCGAGCCCGGACTCGTGTCGCGCGACGGCTGGGTCGTCGTCGACGACACCGCGCGTCTGCTCTATGACGGCAGCGACTGGCCGTGGGTCACGCCGCGGCCGGCGGGGAAGCGGCAGGACCTCTACTTCTTCGGCTACGGTCACGACTACCGCGGCGCCCTCTCCGACTTCACGAAGGTGGCGGGCCGCATTCCGATGCCGCCGCGGTTCGCCTTCGGCATCTGGTGGTCGCGCTACTGGGCATACACCGACCAGGAATTCGAGGAGCTCGTGCGCGAGTTCGAGGCTCGCACGCTGCCCCTCGACGTGCTGGTCGTCGACATGGACTGGCACCTGACGTTCGGCGGCGCCTGGGACAACAACCCCAAGGACCAGTCGGGGCACACGAAGGGCTGGACCGGATTCACGTGGGACCCGAACTACTTCCCGGACCCGGCGGGGTTCCTCGACTGGACCGACGCTCACGGCCTGCGCACACCGCTCAACCTGCACCCGGCGTCGGGGATCCAGCCGTGGGAATCCCAGTACCCGGCGATGGCGAAGGCCATGGGGATCGATCCGGCCTCCCAGAAGTACGTGCCGTTCGACATCGTGGACAAGACGTTCGCGGTCAACTTCTTCGACCTCGTCATCCACCCGCTCGAGAAGCAGGGCGTCGATTTCTGGTGGCTCGACTGGCAGCAGAGCGACAAGACGTCGCTCGAGGGGATCAACCCGACGTGGTGGCTGAACTACGCCTTCTTCACCGACATGGAGCGACAGGGGAAGCACCGACCGCTCATCTTCCACCGTTGGGGCGGACTCGGCAATCACCGGTACGAGATTGGGTTCTCGGGTGATACCTACTCGACGTGGCAGTCGCTCGCCTACCAGCCGTACTTCACGGCGACGGCCGCCAACGTCGGCTTCGGCTACTGGAGCCACGACATCGGCGGGCACATGAACGGACCGGTGGAGCCGGAGCTGTACACGCGATGGATCCAGTTCGGCGTGTTCAGCCCGATCCTCCGCACGCACACCACCAAGAACCCCGGTGCGGAGCGGAGGATCTGGGCGTATCCGCCCGAATACTCGGACGCGATGCGCGATGCATGCCTGCTGCGCTCGTCGCTGATTCCGTACATCTACACGGCCTCGCGCGGGACCTACGACACCGGCGTGCCGTTCCTTCGGCCGCTTTATTGGGACTCACCGGAAGCGCTCGAAGCGTACGTGAACAAGGACGAGTACCTCTTCGGCGACAGCCTGCTGGTGGCGCCGATCGTCGCGCCGAGAAACAAGGAGACCGGCCTCGCCACCCGCTCGGTCTGGCTGCCGGCGGGCTCGTGGGTCGAGTGGTTCTCAGGTCGGGTGCTCGAGGGGCCGGCGACGATCACGCGCACTTTCGCGATCGACGAGATCCCCGTCTACGTGAAGGGCGGATCGAGCATCCCGATGCAGCACCCGGTCGAACGCGCCGGCGCGCATCCGGCGGCCGACCCGCTCGTGCTGGAGGTCTTCCCGACGGGAACGGCCACGACGCGGATCGACGACGAACGGCGCGACGCGGCGGCGCCGGGCGGCGTCGATCCCGGCTCGACGACGATGCGGGTATACGAGGACCAGGGGGATTCGACCGCGTACCAGTCGGGTGAAGGTGCCTGGACGACGGTGCAGGTCACCAGGGCGAAGGGCGTGCGGACGATTCGGATCGAGCCCGCGCAGGGACAGTACCCGGGCATGCCGCCGGTGCGCGGTTACGAGGTTCGACTGCGCGATCTGCCGCCGCCCGAGCGCGCCGCGGTGAACGGTCAGGCCGCAGTGTTTGCGACCTCAGCGGAGCGGGACCGGCGTGCTTTGGCAGGCCTGCCGCCGGCGCGGGCGGAGTGGTGGTACGAAGGGGAGACGGCCACAATCGTGGTCGCGGTCCCGCCGGGGCCCGTGACAGCGGCCACGGAGATTCGCGTCGACGTCGAATCCGACCTGGGCGCAAGCGCCGTGTCGGACGCGGGAGCGCGTCGCCCGACGTGGGTCGGTTTCGGTGGTCTCATGAGGCGGCTGCGCGACCTGCTGACCGTGGTGAACGGAGCCTGGCCCGCCGTCGCCCCGCCGGAGGTGCTGCTGAACCTCGTTCAGGTGGGGAACCGGTTGTCGATCGACCCCGCCTCGGCCCGGGTCGAATTCGACCGGCTTGGGGCGAAGCTCGCCGGGCTCAAGGTCGCCATCGACACGCTGCCGCTCGCGCCAGAGGCGAGGGCCAGGGCGACTGCGTTGTTCAAGGAGATGGGGTACTGACAGCCTCCAGCGAACAGGCCTGAGCCCTGAGCCTTGAGCCAAAAAAAAGGCCCGGCGAGTGTTTCCACCCGCCGGGCCTTTCGTGCCTGAGCCCTGAGCCTTGAGCCCTGAGCCTTAGTACATTCCGCCCATGCCGCCCGGGCCGCCAGGCATCGCCGGTTCCTTCTTGTCCTCCGGGACGTCGTAGACCATGGCCTCGGTCGTCAGCAGGAGCGAGGCGATCGACGAGGCGTTCTGAAGCGCCGTGCGCACGACCTTGGCCGGGTCGATGACGCCCGCCTGCACCAGATTCTCGTACTTCTCCTCCTGCGCGTTGAAGCCCCACTCCTCGTCCTTGCTCTCGAGCACCTTCTGGACGACGATCGAGCCCTCGACGCCGGCGTTGTTGGCGATCCAGCGCATCGGGTCCTCGATGGCGCGCTTGACGAGGTTCACGCCGATCTGCTGGTCGCCTTCGAGTTTCAGCGCGTTGAGCGCCTTCACGCCGCGCAGCAGCGCCACGCCGCCGCCCGGGACGATCCC
>PMKG01000423.1:3268-7878 GCA_003157675.1 Acidobacteriota bacterium | reverse complement strand
CGCCGCCACCCGCACGTCTTTGGCGACGATTCACAGGTGAAGAGCGCGGACGAGGTGCTCGGGAAGTGGGAGGAGGCCAAGCGGCAGGAACGGGCGGCGGCGCCAGACGGGGGCCAGCCGAAGACGATCCTCGGCGGCGTGCCGCGGGCGCTGCCGGCGCTGCTCCGCGCGCACGAGATGAGCACGCGGGCCGCGGCCGTCGGGTTCGACTGGGACCGGCCGGCCGACGTGCTGGCGAAGATCGAGGAGGAGGTGGCCGAACTGCGAGAGGCGGTCGAGCGGTCGGGCAGCCTGGTCGCCGACCCGTCAGCCGGTGATTCAGGCGCCGCGCGCGCCGCCCGGCAGCACGTCGAAGAGGAGATGGGCGACCTGCTCTTCGCCCTCGCCAACCTCTCCCGCAAGCTGGGGGTCGAGCCCGAATCTGCGCTCAGGCGATCTGACGACAAGTTCGCGAAGCGGTTCACCGAGCTCGAGCGGCGCTTCGCCGCACGCGGCGAGTCGCTGCGCGACGCGGGCCTGGCGAGGATGGAAAACGAGTGGGCGAAGATCAAGGGAGAGGAATAGCAGGACTCGGCGCAGATAGTAGGCCGTAGGCGGTAGGCAGTGTGTCACGAGTGATCTTCTGCCTCCTGCCTGCTGCCTACGGCCTACTACTGAATACCGCGCGCTTGCCCGTGAAGGTGGTCACCGTCACTGCCCTTCCGTCGGTGTCGATCGTGATCGCACCGTGCACGTCGGTGCGGTAGAGGGCGGCGCCGACGTCGTGATATCGCCGCAGGACGTCCTCGCTCACCTTCGTCGTCTGGCCTGCGCTGAGCAGCGCAATGCGCGGCTTCAGCGCCGCGACGAACGCCGCGCTGCTGGAGGTGGCGCTGCCGTGATGCGGCACCTTGATCACCCGGATCGCGGCGGGCGCGAATGCCCCCGTCAACGTCCGCTCCACCTCCTGGCCGATGTCGCCCGTCAGGACGATCGACACGTCACCGTAGACGAGTTCGATCACCATCGAGTCGTCGTTGCGCACCTTCCGGCGCTCCCAGTCGGGCGTCGGCGGATGCAGGATCCGCAGCCGCACCTCCCCCATCGCCATCGTCTCGCCGGCGCGGCGGGCGATCCACGGCACGCGCGCGGCGGCGGCCATCGCCCGGAGCTGGTTGGTGGCCGCGAGGTTCGGCACCGCGACGCCTTCCCAGATCGCGCGCGGCCGGAAGTCCCGGAAGATCGACGCCGCGCCGCCCACGTGGTCCGGGTCGCCGTGCGTGATCACGAGGGCGTCCAGCCTTCGCGTGTTGCGGGCCCAGACTGACGGCGCGACGATCCGGCCGCCGATGTCGAAACGGCTGGCGCTGAGCGAACCGCCGGTGTCGATGAGCAGGCTTCGGCGGTCGGGAAGCTGGACGAGCAGCGCGTCACCGTGCGCCACGTCGATGACCGTCACGCGCAGCTGCCCGCGCACGCCGGGCGCGACGAGACTCACCGGTTCGATGAGCACCCACACGCCGCTCGCCACGATCACCGAGAGACCGGCCCTCCGCGCGGCCGCGCGAAATCGAGCCGCCGCGCCGCCCGGTCCATTCGGTCGGCGCCCCCACAGCCACGCCGCCCATCCCGCGTAGTAGGCGGCCCCCGCCATCCAATGCGGCGGCGGCAGCCGGTACGAGAGCCAGGGCACGAGGTCGACCAGCGCGGCGCTGCGCACGAGGCCCCAGGCGCCGACGTGCGCGACGAAGCCGCACGCGTCCGCCGCGCGCGGCCAGAGATACGCCAGCGGGACGGTGACCATCCCCGCGACCTGCGCGACGCTCATCATCGGGATGGCGACGAAGTTCAGACCGAGCCCCGCGAAGGTGACGCGCGAGAAGGCGAGCGCCGCCACCGGCAGGAGCGCGAGCTCCGCGCAGAGCGAGGTCAGCAGCAGCGCCGCCGGCGCGCGCAGCCACGTCGAGTGCGGAAGCCACCGCCCCGCGAGGCCGACGCCGGCGAGGATGCCGAGCGTCGCGCCAAAGGTGAGCCAGAACGCCACGTCGACGATCGCATTCGGCGTCGAGAGCAGCAGCACCGCGCACGTGACCGCCAGGGCGTTGACGGCCGTGCTGCGATGGCCCGCCTGCCGCGCCACGAGATAGATCACGGCCATCATCGTCGCGCGCACGACCGACGAGCCGCCGCCCACGACCGCCGCGTAGCCGATCAGCACGGCGGCGGTCAGCCAACTCGACGCGCGGTGACCGACGCCCACGATGCGGAGCAGCCACAGCATCAGCCCCGCCAGGATCGCGATGTTGCCACCCGAAATGGCGATGACGTGGTAGGTGCCGGCCTCCTGCAGCCGACGCTGCACCTCGTCATCGAGGCCGACGCGGTCGCCGATCAGGATGGCGATGACGATGGCCGCCGACTGCGCGTCGAAGCGCGCGACGTGGCGATCGATGGCCGCGCGCGCCCAGGCCCGCACGCTGGCGCACGACTCCGCGATGAGACCGCCGCGGGCGAGCACCTCGACGAGCGCGCCGCTCTTGACGCTGCCGATCAGGGCAATTCCCCGGCGGCCGAGGGCGAGCCGGCCGTCGGGAACCCCCGGATCCTGGTACCGGCCGGGCACGTGCAGCATCGCCGGCACGCGCACTCGTCGTCCGCCGCGCCACTCGCCAACGCGGTCGATTCCGAGCGTGCCGCCGACCGTCAGGCGCACGCCGCCTGACGCGGCGCGCCAGTCGCCGCCGACGGTCCAGCGCTCGACGTCCAAAGCGAGGGCGACGCCCGTAGCTTCAGGCGCGCCGTCCTCGCGAAGGCGTCCCTCGAGGAGGATCGGACCAGTCTGCATCGCGCCGGCGAGCGCCGTCCGGAGCGGCGGAGCGGCGGCCTCCCGTGTCGCGCGCATCGACAGCAGCCACGCCGCCCACAGGAACACAGCGGCGGCGCCGAAGGCGAAGGCGCGCCGCCAGCCCAGGGCGAACCCGGCGCCGGCCGCGACCCACAGGCACACGAGGACTGCGGCGGCGACGCCGCGCGGCACGTCGCCGGAAAAGGTCCCTACCGCCGCCCCGAGGACGACCGCCGCGGCGGGCAGGGCCGCTGGAACAGACACGACAGGGACAGAGCAAAGGGAGTGCCGGAGCTGGCTGACGGCTGACGGCCGACGGCTGACGGCCGAGTCACGCGCGTCACGCTGAGGCAACCCTGCCCTTCGACGGGGCTCAGGGCACCCCGAGCGAAGTCGAGGGGTGAAGGGTCGCCCTACACACGGCGGACGCGAGGCACGCGGGTGGCAGATTCAGCGCGGCGACGAAGTGCTCAGCCGGCAGATCCTGCGTAGTAGTCCTGCAGGGCGCGGACCTCGGACGCCTCGATCCGCATCGCGCGGATCGCGCTCACCGCGGCCGACGCGCCGGTCAGCGTTGTGATGCACGGCACCCCGTGCGTCATCGCCGCGCGCCTAAGCGCCCGGTCGTCGAAGAACGAGGCCCGGCCGAGCGGCGTGTTGATGACGAGCGAAATGCGGCCGTTCACCACCGCGTCGGCGATGTTCGGCCGCCCCTCGTTCACCTTGTAGACCACCTCCGCCGGCAGGCCGTGCGCGGCCAGGAACGCCGCCGTGCCGCGCGTCGCCGCGAGCGAGAAGCCGAGCGCCACGAGGTCCCTCGCAACCTGCAGCACCGCCGGCTTGTCGTGATCGTTCACCGAGATGAACGCCGTCCCCTGGTCAGGCAGCCCCTGCCCGACCGCCAACTGCGCCTTGAAGAATGCGACGCCGAACGTCGATCCGCACCCCATGGCCTCGCCGGTGGACTTCATCTCGGGCCCGAGCAGGATGTCGACGCCCTGGAACCGGATGAACGGGAACACCGGCGTCTTCACGAACACGCCCCTGACGCCGAGGTCCGCCGTCAGCCCGAGGTCCGCCAGCGTGCGCCCGAGCATCACGCGCGCCGCGGCCTTGGCGAGCGGCACGCCGGTCGCCTTCGACAGGAACGGCACGGTCCGCGAAGCCCTCGGATTCACCTCCAGCACGTAGACCACGTCGTCCTTGATGGCGAACTGGATGTTCATCAGGCCGACGACGCCGAGCGCCCTCGCGATGCGACGCGTCCAGTCGCGGATCGTCTCGAGATGACGCTCGGCGACCAGGTACGAGGGGAGCACGCACGAACTGTCGCCCGAGTGGATCCCCGCCTCCTCGATGNNTGCTCCATGATGCCGCCGATGACGACCGCCCCCGTCGCGTCGGCCACCGCGTCGACGTCCAGCTCGAACGCGTCTTCGAGGAACCGGTCGACGAGCACGGGACGCTCGGGTGAGGCCTCGACGGCGCCCGCCATGTACCGGTCGAGCGCGGCCTGCTCGTACACGATCGCCATGCCGCGCCCGCCGAGAACGTAGGACGGGCGCACGACGACCGGGTAGCCGACCGACGCGGCCACCTCGCGCGCTTCGTCGCGGGAGGTGGCGGTGCCGCTCGCCGGCTGGTTGATCCCCAGCTCGACGAGCAGCGCCGAGAAGCGCTTCCGATCCTCGGCCAGGTCGATCGAGTCGGCGGAGGTGCCGATGAGCGGGACGCCGGCGTCGTGCAGCGCGAGCGCGAGCTTGAGCGGCGTCTGGCCGCCGAACTG
>PMKG01000423.1:2413-3201 GCA_003157675.1 Acidobacteriota bacterium | reverse complement strand
CCGATCCGGTTCGGCCCGGACCCGAGGATGACGACCTTGTCGCGCGCGGTCGGCTGAGCCTCGCACTCGTCGGCGAACGTGCTGTAGAGATACGGCGTGAACGACTCGAACTCGGCGGCGCAGGTATCGATCCGCTTGTAGGCGCGCGTGAGGCCGGCGGCGCGAACGTCGGCCGCCACCGCGGGTTCGGACCGGCCCGAGAGCCGCGCGATCTCCTCGTTGCTGAAGCCGGCGTGCTTCAGGCTCCGCAGCCTGTCGGGCGCGATCGCCTCCGCTCCGCCCGTCTTCAGCGCCACCGCCATCGCCGTCAGCCCCTCGAACTGCGCGAGGAACCACGGGTCGATCCCGCTGATCGCGTGGATCCGCTCGATGCTCCACCCGCGCTCGAGCGCGCCGAACACGCGCCAGATCCGCCGCTCGTCAGCCACGGCCAGCCGCCGCGCCAGCAGGTCCTCTCCTTCGTCGACCTCGTCGGACCGCCACAGCCAGGCCGCGCGCCCCAGTTCGAGCGAGCGCAGCCCCTTGAGGAACGCCTCTTTGAACGTCCGCCCGATCGCCATCGCCTCCCCCACCGACTTCATCTGGGTGGTGAGGGTGCGGTCGGCCTCGGGGAACTTCTCGAAGTTCCAGCGCGGCACCTTGACGACGACGTAGTCGATCGAGGGCTCGAAGGAGGCGGGCGTGACGCGGGTGATGTCGTTCGGGATCTCGTCGAGGTGGTACCCGAGCGCCAGCTTGGCAGCGATCTTCGCGATCGGGAAACCGGTGGCCTTCGACGCGAGCGCCGA
>PMKG01000423.1:0-2384 GCA_003157675.1 Acidobacteriota bacterium | reverse complement strand
GTGATCGAGTCGCCGGTGTGGATCCCCATCGGATCGATATTCTCGATCGAGCAGATGACGACGAAGTTGTCGGCGACGTCGCGCATCACCTCGAGCTCGTATTCCTTCCACCCGAGGACCGACTGCTCCACCAGCACCTGGTGCACCGGGCTCATCGAGAGGCCGCGGGAGGCGAACTCGCGGAACTCGTCGAGGTTGTAGGCGACGCCGCCGCCGACGCCGCCGAGCGTGAACGACGGGCGGATGATGGCCGGGAAGCCGACCTGCTCCACGAGCGCGAGCGCCTCGGGAAGGGTGCGGGCTACGCCGCTGTCCGGCACGTCGATCCCGATCGAGGTCATCGCTTCGCGGAACTTCTGCCGGTCCTCGGCCACCTCGATCGACTCGAGCGACGCGCCGATGAGCTCGACGCCGAACCGGTCGAGCACGCCCGCCCTGGCGAGATCGACGGCGAGGTTGAGCGCCGTCTGGCCGCCGACGGTCGGGAGCAGCGCGTCCGGCCGCTCGCGCTCGATGATGGCCGCGAGCGTCGCGACGGTGAGCGGCTCGACGTAGNNGGCCTGGCCGATGACGATCGGGCCTGACCCGATGACGAGGACGCGGTGGAGGTCGGTGCGACGGGGCATAGCGCAGGATTCAGGATTCAGGATTCAGGATTCAGATCCGCAGCGAGGCGACGAAGCGCTGGAACAGATAATCCGCGTCGTGCGGGCCGGGCGACGCCTCGGGGTGATACTGCACCGAGAAGACCGGCGCGTCGACCGCGCGCAACCCCTCGATCGTGCCGTCGTACAGGCTTTCGTGCGTCACCACGACGCCGCGCGGCAGCGAGCCGGCCTCGACGGCGAACCCGTGGTTCTGCGCCGTGATCTCGACCCGTCCCGTCTCGCGGTCCTTCACCGGGTGGTTCCCGCCCCGGTGCCCGAACTTGAGCTTGAACGTCTTCCCGCCGAGCGCGAGCGCGAGCAACTGGTGGCCCAGGCAGATGCCGAACGTCGGCAGGCCGGCGTCGATGAGCGCGCGGACGCTGACAACGATCTGCGGGAGCGCGGCGGGGTCGCCCGGGCCGTTGCTCAGGAAGACGCCTGCCGGGCCCGCGGCCAGCACCTCGCGTGCGGGCGTCGCTGCCGGGAAGACGCGCACCGCGCAGCCGCAGGCGGTGAGGCGCCGGAGGATGTTCCACTTCATCCCGAAGTCGTAAGCTGCGACGAGCGGACGATGGGCCTCCCCGTCAGGGGGTGCCGCCTTCCCGCAGCCGGGCAGCACGAAGCCCCGGTCGGTGACGATGCCGGATTCGTCGGCGAGCGGCGCGCCGTGCGACGTGCCGAAGTCGAACGGCTCGGCGCAGGTCACCTCGGTGACCAGGTCGCGGCCGGCCATCGGCGGCGTCCGGCGCGCCCGGGCCACCAGCGCGTCGACGCCAATCTCACCGGTGCCGATGGCGCCGCGCACCACGCCTCCGGACCGCAGCCGGCGCGTCAGCGCACGCGTGTCGATCCCTTCCAGCGCGACGATCTGGTGCGCCCGCAGGTACTCCTCGAGCGTGGCCGACGCGCGCCAGTTGCTGGCGATCGGAGAGCACTCGCGCACGATGAAGCCGGCGATCGACGGGCGTCGGGACTCGGCGTCGAACAGGCTCGTGCCGTAGTTCCCGATTTCCGGGCACGTCATCGTGACGATCTGGCCCGCGTACGAAGGATCCGTCAGGACTTCCTGGTAGCCGGTCATGCTCGTGTTGAACACGACCTCGCCGGAGGTGACGCCGTCGGCCCCGCAGGCCACGCCATCGAAGAAGCTGCCGTCCTCTAGCACCAGCCGGGCGCGGGCCCGCGTCATCGTCCCATGCTCCTATCCTCCAGGGCGCCGCTCGAGCGACGCCGCGATCTTCCGCTGCCGCCCGGCCGCGACCCGGACGGTCGACGACCACGAGCGGTACCCGGTCAGTTCGAGCCTGACCTTGTGCGATCCCGGCTTGACGTCTCGCAGCGTCAGCGGCGTCTTGCCGGCCTCTCGTCCGTCGAGGACGACCCGCGCGCCAGTCGGCTTGGAAGCCACGACGAGCGTGCCCTGCGCCGCCTTTGCGGGAGCCGGGGCCTTCTCGGCCGGCACGGGCTCAGCCACCGCCTGGACCGGCGGCTGGGATGCAGGCGCGGAACTGGATGGCGGCGCGGGAGTGCTCGGCGCGGTGGCTGCAGGGGTGGCGACGGCCGGCGCGGGCGCGCCGCGCGGCGCGACCAGATGACCCAGACTGAATCCAACGACGAGACCAAGCGCCAGCATGCCGAGCAGCGGAGCGCGACCTCTCCAGGGCGAGGCGACGACTGGCTCCGCTCGGCTCTCGGGGGAGTAGTTGGAGAACATCCGTACCTCCGGCTCGTCAGCCT
>PMKG01000254.1 GCA_003157675.1 Acidobacteriota bacterium | reverse complement strand
GACAACAGCCGCGTGCTGAAGTGGGTGTTCGAGCGCGTGAGCGGCGGCGGCCAGGCCATCGACACGCCGATCGGCCGGCTGCCGGCGCCCGGTGCGCTCGACACGGGCGGCCTCGACATTCCGGCGGGCGCTCTCGACGTCTTGATGAAGGTGGACGTGGACGGCTGGCTGGCCGAACTGCCGCTCATCAAGTCGCACTACGCGTCGTTCGGCGATCGTCTGCCCGCCGGCCTCAACAAGGAACTGGCCGAACTCGAGAAGCGGTTGCTCGCAGCGAAGAAGTAACTCCGTCGAACCGGTGTTGGACAATAAGGGCCCGGGGCTGCCAGACAGCCTCGGGCCGTTCTTATCTACGGCGACGCAACTGGCGGCGGCAAGACCCGCGTGGCAGGCCGATGAGACGCCTGTCATGGACCGGTTCGTCGCGCCGGGCTCAGCTCGGCGGACCTCGCAATTCGCCCTTTGCGCCGACCCGGTCCACGCCTGGCTCTCCAGTGCCGGCCAGCGTCCCGTCCACCTCTCCCGGCCGAGGTAAAATGCGCACTGCAGCCGGCTGCAGCGCCAACCCTGACCGCGGGGACTACCCTGATGAAACTCGGCCACCTCATTACCGCGCCAGTGGCCAGCGCCCTGGCCTCTCTCACGTTGGTCGCGACGCAAGGCATGACGGGACACGAATCGGGCCTCGCGCTGTTTCTCTTCTACACCATTGTCTGGTTCGTTGTCTTCGGCTTCGCCGCAAGCCTGCCGTACCTCTTCATGGACGCACGGGAGTCCGCGCTGAGAGTGTTCGTCGCCTTTGGCGCCGGCGCGGCAGCGCTCCTCGTCTATCTGCTCGTCACGCACCACCTTGGCGGTTCCCCGATGGCGGTGAAGGTGGGTTTGCTCATACCTCCAGTGCTGCCCTGGATGTTCGGTGCCGCCGCTTCCCTCGTCTCCAAGAACCGGGGATAGCGAGTATCAGCTGGGGGCCGACGGACGGCAAACGGCGGTTGCCGTAGCTGTGCCCGTCCATGAGGATCGGTCTTGCCAAGTCACCCCGCCCGAAACGGGCGCGAAATCGCTATCCCGTCGGGTGCGATTCCGGTTGGGGACGCCAGCACTCTGCTCGCCTCCTCGCGCCGTGCGCGAACCGCGCGGGCGGAGGCGGGTAGCATTGCCGCAGCGCCATCTCTGATGGCACGTAGGCGGCGCCCGAGTAGCCGTCCGTGGGAGACATCGCAGCGAAAGACGGGCGCACGGCTGAAGCCGTGCGCTATCTGGCGCTGATTCGAGATAATCACTGACTCAGATAGCGCAGGGCTTCAGCCCTGCGCCGTGCGTGCGTCGGCCCACGTACGGTCGGGCCATGAGCCTTGAGCCATGAGCCCTAAGCCTTGAGCCTTGAGCCGCGAGGCGTACGGCGTAAGCCAGCTACGTCTTCGCGTACTGTTCCTTGAGCCCCCGATAATCCGTCTTCCCCGTTCCCAGTACCGGGATCCGGTCCACCCTGATGACCTGCCGCACGTAGTAGAGCGGGCTCAGCCCCGCTTCCTTGATCATCCGATTCACTTCGTCGCGCGTGGTCTCGCGCACCGCGAACGCGGCGATCTCGGGACTGTCCGCCGGGCCCAGGGCCTCGATGGCCAGCGGCGGCCCCTCGTCCTGCTCCGACACGAAGTGCGGCAGCAGCACCGACTCGATCGCCGGCAGCGAGATCATCTCCCCGCCGAGCTTCACGAAGCGCTTGAGCCGCCCCTCGAAGGTGAGCCACCCGGTTTCGTCGGCCCGCACCAGGTCTCCGGTCCGGTACCACGACTTCGCGTTCCAGTGGACGAACGGCGAGTCGCCCGTGTAGTTGAGATACCCGGAGAAGATGCTCGGGCCACGCACGAGCAGCATGCCCGGCTCGCCGGGACCGACCGCCGCGTTCGTCTCGAGGCCTACGACGGCCCACTCCACCGAGTCGAGCGGCTTCCCGATGCTGCCAACCTGGGGCCGCTCCGGCCTGGTCGCCGACACGATGGGCGAGCATTCGGTGATCCCGTATCCCTCCAGGATCATCGCGCGGCTGCAGGCGCCGCGCAGGGCCTCGTACACGGTCTCGGGGCACTTCTCCGCCCCGGTCACCGCGTATCTCAGCGAGGAGAGCTGACCCGGCTTCGCCGCGCGGACGATGCCGTTCAGGAAGGTGGGAGTGCCGACGAGCAGCGTCACGCGGAACGCCTCCACCACGCGCGCCAGCACCACCGCCTCGGTCGGGTTCGGATGATAGACGGTGCGCAGGCCCGAGCAGAGCGGCAGGATCGTCGTCACGACGATGCCGAAGGAATGGAACGGCGGCAGCATCCCGATGATCACGTCCTGCTCGTCCAGGCGGACGGCGGCCAGCGTGTCGCGCAGGTTCGTCAGGATGTTGTTGTGGGTGAGCGGGACCGCCTTCGGCAGGTTCTCCGATCCGCTCGTGAAGAGGATGACGGCGGTCGGGCTCGGCGCGACGCTCCTCAGCGCGTGCCAGCTCAAACGGCTCCGTACGAGCGCGGAGAGCTTGGCCCTCGTCGTCAGGCCCGACCGGAGGTCCTCCGCCAAAACGAACCGCCCCGAGAGCGCCGCGAGGTCGATGCCCATCCCCTCGAGCTTCGTGACAAGCGCCCCGGCGGTGATGACGCGGTCGACACCGAGCACGTCGAGCGCGTGCACGAGGTTCCGCGATCCGGTGGTCCAGTTGATCATCACCGGCGTCTTGCCGGCGAACAGGGTGGCCAGGTAGAACAGGCCCGCGCCGACCGAGGCGGGGAGCATGATCCCCACGTACTGGCCCGGCATCTGCCGGATGGCGGGCGAGAGCAGCATCACGCCGAGAACCAGGCGACGGAAGGTCACCTCTCCACTCGTCTGGTCGGCGAGAATCACATCGTCCGGCCGGCGCGCGGCCTGCTCGAGGAACGCGCTCGTGATCGTCGCGGCGTCGGGGATCGCGAGCCGCCGGTCGTCACGCGCGGCCGTCCACGCCGCGCTGGCCGGCCTGAGCGGCGACTCGATGGCCGAGATTCCCTTGCCCGTCGCCGCGAGCACGACGTCGCCGACGGTGACCAGGCTCTCGGGCGTGCCGACCGAGAATCCGAACTCCTTCTCGATCCAGAGCACGAGCTCGGCCGACGCCAGGCTGTCCAGGCCGAGGTCCTGCGCGAGGCGGTCGCCGAGTTGGACGTCGGCCCGCCCGGTCAGCCGCGCCAGTTCCTCGAGCACGATCCGGCGCGTCGCCTCGGGGGCCTCGGACGCGTCGCCCACGATGCGCTGCACCTCCGGGTCTGGAAGCTCCCGCACGCCGCCCCGTTCCCAGAACCCGTACGGCACGTACGTGTTTCGCGGCGCCCGCTCGTTGTAGAACGTCTCCAGGTAGCTGTTGATCGCCATCCGGCCGCCGTCGCGGGGAAAGTCCGCGGGCTCGACGAACTCGAGGAGCACGCGGCGGCGCGGCATGAAGAACACGCCGTTCAGCAGGAGGTATTTCACGCCGCGCCAGGCCGTCGCGACGGCCGAGGGCATCCTGCCAGTGAACGCGAGGCTGAAGCTGCTGCCCCAGAGACCGGTCTGGCGTACGAGGACGATCCGGGCCCCCGGCACGGCCTTGACGAGCACCTCGGCGCCGCTCGCGGCCCTGATCTCTTCGACGTGCTGCTGACGGATCCGGCCCGACGGATAGAAGAGCAGGTTCTCGCCAGCCTGCACGCCGGCGATCGTGGCGGCGAGCGCCTGGCGCGTCGCCTCCAGCACCGACAGCCCCGACCGCTCCATATTGGGCAGCGGGCGCACGCCGTAGAGCCGCGCGAGCGGGCCGATGACCGGCTGCGAGATCTGGTACTCGTCGCCGAGCGACCGCGGCTGGAAGTGACGGTCCAGACGCACCATCAGGATCGCGGGATCGATGAGGGCGACGTGATTCGGCAGGAAGACGACCCGGCTCGCGCCGCGGGCGAGAATCTCGTCGAGCCCGCGGATCTCGACGCGGTATCTCAGCGACAGGAGCAGCCGGCCGACCCACGACAGCAGCCGTCGCAGGCTATGAGCGATCATCGGCATCACCCAGGGAGTTTGACGCGGTTATGCGGAAAGATTACA
Source organism: Acidobacteriota bacterium (assembly GCA_003157675.1). Classification (GTDB taxonomy): domain Bacteria; phylum Acidobacteriota; class Vicinamibacteria; order Vicinamibacterales; family Fen-181; genus FEN-299. The sequence continues at coordinate 5,983 of PMKG01000254.1, read as the reverse complement.
CGACGGGCGGACCCGCCCGCGAGCGATTTCAGTGAACGCCCGGCGCGGCGGCGAGTGTCGCGGGCCGGCCGTCGACGCGCTTGTACATGAGCCGCTCGGACGCGCCCTCGATGATGTAGTCGGCGAGGACGCCGACCTGCCGGAAGCCCTGCCGCCAGTAGAACTGCTGGGCCCGCGTGTTGAACGACGACACGCAGAGGAAGAAGTGACGGGACAGGCCGGCCGCCCATCGCTCGCAGTGCGAGAGAAGAGCGGCGCCTGCGCCGCGGCTGCGCCAGTCCGGGGCGGCGGCGATGGCGGCGAGGTACGGGGAGCCGGCGACGCCTCTCGGGTTGACGAGCGCGAAGCCGCACCGCTCGCCGCCCGCACGGGCGATGAAGAGGACCATCTCCGGACGCGCGCAGGCGGCGCGGCACTGATCGAGGCCGCGCCCCAGCGTCGTCCACGGTTCGGAGGCCGCCATCACCTGCGCGGCCCACTCGGCGTCGTCGTCGCGGCCTTCCGCGATGACGAACGCGGCCGGATCACTCACTCTCTTTCTTCCTGCCCCGGCTCTTCGGGGCTGCGGCGCGCGGCTTCTTCGGCGCGGCCGGCTTGCGGGTCGGAGACGCTCCCCGCCGCCGCCTCGGTGCCGCCTGAGGCGCGGCGGCCTCGGCAGGCGCAGCTTCCGGCGGCGCCGCTTCGGCACCGACCGGTTCGGCGTCGATAATCGCGGGCGCCTCGGCCGCGGCTGCCACGGCCTCGACCGGCACCAGCGCCTCGGCCGCCTGCGGTTCAGCCTGCGCGGTCGCCTCGGTGCCTGGAACCGATTCCGCGATGCCCGCTTCCTGGACCGGCGGCATCGGCGGACGCTGCAGTGCCGCACCGGCGAACACGCGGAGCACTCCCTGCCGGTCCCGTTCGAGGCGCAACAGCGCGTCGCGCTGGGAGGCCCGCAGCAGGTCGAGGATTCCGCCGAAGCCGTACCGCCGCTCGTCGAACCCCGCTTCGGCCTGCCTGAGCAGCTGCTTCACGTTCCTCACATACATCGGCCAGCGCAGCTGCCCCGGCGACTGCTCCAGCACCCGCCGCAGCATCGCCAGCGCCTCGTTCTGCTGGGCCGCGAGGGCTTCGCCCGGCGCCGTCATCTGCGTACCCTGCACCGTGGACTGCGCCGCCTGCGCCGCGGCCTGCGGGGCTGGCGGCGTCACCGGCGCAACCGGCGCGGCTTCGGCGGCCTGGTGTTCCTCCTGAACCCCTTGCGGTTCTGCGCGGTGCACCGGCGCGGGTCCGCGCCCCCGGTCGTGCGGATGGCGGTCCCTCGGCTGCCGCTCCCCCGTCGGCTGGGCCGAATCGGCGCCTTCCTCCGCCCCGCCGGCGTCGAGATCCTTCACCTCGACGAGCAGGTTGCGACCCGCCTGGTTCAGGCGGATGAGGCCGGCCTGCGCGAGTTTCTCGGCGAAGTCCCGGAACGAACCGGCGCCGTAGTTCTTCTCCGAGAACGTGGAATCGAGCTGGAGCAGCGTGCTCTTGAGGAGGCCGAGCTGCGGCGTCACCTCGCGCTCGGAGAGCAGGTTCAGCGCACGACGGATCAGCGGGAACGCCGTACTGACCGACTGCGTACCCGACGACCGCCCGCGCTCCTGGTGACGCCGGGCACCGCCGCCGACGTTGATCAGGTTCTCGTACGCGATGAACTCGTGGCAGTTGCGCTGGAGGATCACGCTCGTGAAGGCGCGTCCGCCCACGACGATGACCGTCTTGTCGTACTGTTTGAGCTTCTCGACCAGGCTCAGGAAATCGCTGTCGCCGCCGACGATCACGTAGGCGTTGATGTGATCGTGGGTCAGCGCCATTTCGAGCGCGTCGAGCGCCAGGTTGATGTCCGCGCCGTTCTTGTCGCCGCCGGGCGTCAGGTTGCGCTGGACCATCTTGATCGCGTGCTGGGTGAGCAGGCGGCTGTAGTCGCCGGCCCGCGTCCAGTCGCCGTACGCGATCTTGGTCACCACCTCGCCGCGTTCCTTGATCGCTTCGAGGATGGTGCCCACGTCGAAGGCCACGTTCAGCGTGGTCTTGACCCCGATCTCGATGTTGTCGAAGTCAACGAATACGGCAATCTTCAAACGTTCTTCCGTCACAAGTCTTCCTCACCCGCTACGCGGCTCCGGGGGCTGGCGGTCCCGGTTCGCGCCGCCCGTTCGGACGCCCGCGATGCCCAATCTCGAGACCGCCAGACGCCGGACGCGCCGGCCTCAATCGTGCTCCTTCCGCATTGTCGGTGGAAAGGGGCAATTTCGTCCGCCGGGACGTGGCGTCGCGGCGGGTACATGGAACGACGCGGCCGCCCGTCGGGTGCGGAGCGGTCGTATCGCGTGCGCGAGGACCGAATAGGGCCGATCAGGACTGCTCCTGATCGTCTTCCTCGGCCGCGCTCGCGCTGGTGGCGAAGTCGTCGAAGACCTCGGTCTCGGCCTCGCCGTCGTCGACGTCGAAGACCCGACCCGTGTTCCGTTCAGGGATCGGGCCCCGCGGGCGGGCCTCCACCTTGTTCTTCCCGCGGACCGGTCCCTTCTGCCGCCGTGGTGCGGGCGGCCCGAAATTGCGGGCCGGCCGATCGCCGGACGCCCCGGGCGCCGGGCCATCGAGCGGCGCGCCAGACCGGAAAGGCGGCCGAGGGCCAAAGCCCGCCGGGCGGTCTTCCCGCGCCCTGGCCTCGCTGACCGCCAGGTTTCTCCCCTTGAACGGCTGCGCGTTGAAGCGGCGAATCACCTCCTCGGCGACTGGCCGCTCGATGAATTCGACGAACGCGAAGCCGCGGGGTCTTCCCGTTTCCCTGTCGAGCGGCAGCACGACCTCGGAGGGCGGGGCGACGGCGCCGAGATGAGCGCGAAGTTCCGCGTCGGTCGTGTCGTAGGGAAGGTTGCCAATGAACAAACGGACTGCCAAAAGGTCCTCTCGTGGAAAAGCAGGCTTCACGGGTGGTGCGCCGCACACACAGCGCAAGCGCGACCGCGCGGGGACCCGTGGAACCCGCGAGGCGCAGTTTTATCCGACAGCCATCTTCGCAGAACTGCCCCATCCGTTCAAGTGTTTAGCCTCCCGACTCAGGTGTTTGGCCTCTCGACGCCCGGCTGGCCAGCGCCCGGCCGGTCCAGCTGTCGGTCCGAGCCAGCACGTCAGGATTCCCCGCCGCCACCACCAGCCCCCCCNNGGCCCGAGGTCGATCACCCAGTCGGCGGCCTGGATGACGTCCAACTGGTGTTCGGCCACGAGCACCGTGTGGCCGGCCTCCACGAGCCTGTCGAAGACGGCCAGCAGCCTCGCCACGTCCTCGAAGTGCAGCCCCGTCGTCGGCTCGTCGAAGAGAAAGAGCGTCGGGCCCGCGGACCCGCCGACAAGCTCGGTGGCCAGCAGGAGCCGCTGACGCTCGCCGCCCGACAGCGTGTCGGCCCCCTGGCCGAGCCGCAAGTAGCCGAGGCCAATGTCGACCAGCAGGTCCAGCGGGCGCGTAATGGCGGCCGACCCGGCAAACGCCGCCCGAGCCTCACGCGCCGTCAGCTCGAGGATGTCGGCGACCGAACGTCCGTCGATACGGCAGGCGAGCACCGCAGGCGTGAAACGCCGGCCGCCGCACTCGTCGCACGGCACCCAGACGTCGGGCAGAAAGTCCATGCTGACCCTGATGCGGCCGGCGCCCTCGCACCGCTCGCACCGCCCACCCTTCACGGCCGGCGAGAAGTCACGCTTCTTCAGGCCGGCCGCTCGCGCCGCCTCGGTGTCGGCGAACCGGTCGCGGATGGCGTCGAAGATGCCGACGATTGTTGCCGGCATGCTGGACGACGAGCCGGCGAGCGGATCGCGACCTGCCGTCACGACGCGCGCGAAGCGCTCGTGCGCCGTGACGACGGCGCCGCCATCGCCGGCCCCGCCATGGCCACCGGAGAGCGCAGGAGCCAGGACGTCGAACACGAGCGTCGACTTGCCGCTGCCCGACACGCCGGTCACCGCGATGAGGCCGCCAGCCGGGATCTCCACGCTGAGGTCCCGCAGGTTGTGGCGCCGGGCGTGGGCCACGGTGATCCCGGGCCGCAACCTCCGCAGGGGTCGGAGCGGTTTTCTCTCGCCCTCCGGATCGGCGAACACTTCTGTAATCGGCGGCCGGTTCGCGGTCGTCGCCCGAAGGAACCGGCCGGTGACCGACTCCTCGCACGCCGCGATGGCGGCCGGCGGACCGACGGCCACGATGCGCCCTCCCTCTTCGCCGGCGCCCGGGCCCATGTCGATGACGTGGTCGGCCCCGCGAATCACTTCCTCGTCGTGCTCGACGACGACCACGGTGTTGCCGCTGTCGCGGAGGTTTCTGAGCAGGCCGATGAGCCGTGCCGTGTCGCGCGCGTGGAGCCCCGCGGTCGGCTCGTCGAGCACGTAGGTGATGCCCGTCAGGCCGCTGCCGATCTCGGTCGCCAGGCGGATGCGCTGCGCCTCGCCGGACGACAGCGTCGAGGCCGTCCGATCGAGCGACAGGTAGCCGAGGCCGGCGTCTCTCAAGTGGGACAGGCGGGAGACCACGTCGCGCCGCAAATCGAGCGTCGCCTCACGCCTCCAGCCGTCGAGCGCCCCGGCCTCGAGACGGTCGAAGTAGTCGAGGCTCCCCGCCACGGTGAGCGCGAGCAGGTCGGCAATCGAGCGCCCCTCCACCCGTACCGCCAGCGCCTCGGGCCTGAGCCGCGCGCCGCCGCACGTCGCGCACGGNNGCCGCGCCGGTAGTGCCAGGCGACGTCCAGTTCGAGATCGCCCGTGCCCCGCATGGCGGCGTCCTGCGCGCGGCGGTCGAGGTCGCGCCAGGGCCGATCGTAGTCGATGCCGAGCGCCAGCCCCACGGCACCGAGCGTGGCTACGTAGCGGCCATCCGGGTCCCCATAGAAGCGACCGGTCTTGTGGCCATCCATCGCACCGGCGACGAGCGGCCGGTCGGGATGGGTGACGAGCTTCTCCGGGTCGCACTCGCTCGTCGACCCGAGCCCCTTGCAGGCCGGGCACGCTCCCTGCTCAGCGTTGGGCGAGAAGAAGGTCGACGTCATCCGCGACGGTCCGGACGGCCCGCCGACGCCGATTCGCGCGAACATCAGCCGGTAGTAGTCGGCAATCTCGGTCATCGTCCCGACCGTCGAGCGCGGGTTCCGCGACGCGGCTCTCTGCCGGATGGCCACGGCCGGCGTGAGGCCAGAGACCCGCTCGAACTCCGCGTCACCGGTCTTCTCGAGGAAGCGCCGGGCGTAGGCCGAGAAGCTCTCGGTGAACCGGTTCCGCCCTTCCGCGTAGAGGGTGTCGAAGGCCAGCGACGACTTGCCGCTCCCGGAGACGCCGGTGACAACGGTGAGGGTGTTCGCGGGGAAACTGACGTCGACCCGCTTCAGGTTGTGAGTCGAGACACCGGCGAAAGTAATCGGAACTGACGCGTGAAGAGTCGGGACTGACGCGTGAAGAGTCGGGACTGACNNNGTTCAATATCCTCTGGCGTCCCGACCGCCACCACCTTGCCACCGTGGCGGCCGCCCCCGGGCCCGAGGTCGATCACGCGGTCGGCCGAGCGAATCACGTCCAGGTGGTGCTCGATGACCACCACCGTGTGCTGCTGGTCGACGAGGCGGCCGAGCGCCGTCAGGAGGACGCCCACGTCGGCCCGGTGCAGGCCGGTCGTCGGTTCGTCGAGCATGTACAGCGTGTGGCCGCGGCCCGGACGACTGAGTTCGGCCGCCAGCTTGACGCGCTGCGCCTCGCCGCCGGACAGCGTGGTCGACGGCTGGCCGAGGCGCAGGTAGCCGAGACCGAGTGCCGAGAGCGTGGCGAGGATGCGGGCGGCTCGCGGCTGGCCGGCCAGAAGGTCCGCGGCCTCCTCGATCGTGGTCTCGAGCAGGTCGTGAATCGTGCGCCCGCGCCAGACCACCTCCAGCGTCTCGTCGTTGAACCTCTTCCCTCCGCACCTGTCGCACACGACGTCGAC
>PMKG01000228.1 GCA_003157675.1 Acidobacteriota bacterium | reverse complement strand
GCGGCTCGGCCAGCCGGCGACGACGCTGTCGGGCGGCGAGGCGCAACGGATCAAGATCGCGTCGCACCTGGCCTCGCGCACCGGGGAGCGGCTGCTCTACATCCTCGACGAGCCGACGACCGGCCTTCACTTCGACGACATCGCCAAGCTGCTCGCGGCGTTCCAGAAGCTGCTGCAGGCCGGGCACACGCTGCTCGTCATCGAGCACAACCTCGACGTGATCAAGACGGCCGACTACATCATCGACCTCGGCCCCGAGGGGGGAGAGGACGGCGGCCGGATCGTGGCCGTGGGGACGCCGGAGGAAGTGGCGCAGGTCGAGGCGTCGCACACGGGGCGGTATCTGCGAACGGTTCTGCCGCAGTAGCAGGCCCTGAGGCGCACGGCTGAAGCCGTGCGCTATCTGACGGTCACTGCATCGGATAGCGCAGGGCTTCAGCCCTGCGCCGTCGATGACGCCGCCGGGAACCGCACGACAATGAAGCTTCCCCGTTCCTTCTACGCCCGTCCCACGCTCGACGTCGCCCGTGATCTGATCGGCAAGGTGCTCGTGCACCGGAGCCCCGACGGGATCACCGCCGGCGCGATCGCCGAGGTCGAGGCGTACATCGGCGAATCCGATCCGGCCTGCCACGCCGCGCCGGGGCCGACCGCGAGGAACCAGCCGCTCTACGGCCCGCCGGGCTTCGCCTACGTCTACCTGAACTACGGCATCCACACCCTCTTCAACGTCGTCACCGAGCGAGACGGCCAGCCGGCGGCGGTGCTCGTGCGGGCGCTACTGCCGATCGAGGGAATCGAGTTGATGCGGCGACGGCGGGCGCCCGACAGGCGCTCGGCCGACCCGATTCCCGAGCACGAGCTGTGCCGTGGCCCCGGCAGCGTGGGACGGGCGATGGGCATCGCGCTCGCCGACAACCGTGCGGACCTGTGCGGGCGGCGGCTCTGGCTCGAAGACCGGGGGATCGTCTATCCGGGGGTGGCGTGGAGTTCGCGGATCGGCATCAGCGCAGGCGCCGAACACCCGTGGCGCGGCTTCGTCAGCGGATGCCCTGCGGTGTCCGGGCAGCCTCGGACTTCAGCCAGTCGGCCAGCGAGGCGTCGAGGCGCATCAAGTCGTCCCGGCACGCGTCGATCCGGTCGAGGGTGAGCTGAAGCGTCCGCGGGACCGCCTGCGCCTGGCCGGTGAAGAGCCGGTGGACGCTCTCGCGCGACTCCCCGTCGCAGAGCTGGCCTGTCGCGACGACCAGCGCCGAAAGCTGAACGGGCTCGGCAAACCCCGGGCGCACGTCGTTCCATCGCGAGGCCGCCACCTTCCAGGCCTCCGATTGCGCGGCCGGGTTCCCGAGCGCGGCCGACAGCCACTCGGGCCACGGTTCGCGGCCGCCGGTGGCGGCGATCCCGTTTGTCAGCACGCCCACGACGAACGGCGCATCCGGGGTCGTCGCCAGGACCTCGTGCTCGTCGAGGGCGCGAAGGCGCGGCAGCAGGTCGGCGCCCGCCGTGACCGCGGCCAGGCGGACGACGAGCGGCATGAAGGTGGGCTCGATCCGCTCGCGGCCGGCAAGGTGCGCGTCGATCATCACCCGCGCCGTTGCGAGCACGTCCTTGTCCCGCCCCGCCCGGCCCAGGATATCGAGCACGGCGCGACGCTGGCGGGCACGGTCTTCACTCTCGCCCGACGCGGGCTTCCATCCCAGCCCCTGCTGGACTCGCGAGAACGTGCGCGTGACCCACGACTCGAACCACGCGTGCTCGGGGCCGGGCACCAGGTAAGCGCCGACGAAGGTCAGCTCGCGGTCGAGCTCCTCGACGACCCCCGGTGCCGTGTCCGCCGCCATTGCGGCCGCCACCGGCAGGTAGTCGCCAATCCGCTGATGGCCGGCGCGAGCGAGATCCCAGGCGTCCTCGAGGAGGCGGATGCGCTCGGCCGGCGTCAACTGGCTCTCCGCGGCGGACGCCAGGCGGCGCAGGGTGTCGGGGGTGTACGCCGTGTAGTAGTAGCCGTTGGCGCCGGCGTTGGCGAACACCGCGGAGAAGCAGCCGGCGAGCTTGAAGGTCTGTCGCGGCGCCGTCAGGAGGACCGTGGAGACTGCCGGCACGCTGTCGCCCTCGCCGACGCCGCGCAGTCCGATCGGAATCGTCCACGAGGCGGCGTCCGTGGCGAGCTGCGGCGCGCCGGGCGCGAAGCGACGCGCGCTCGCCGTCACCACCGTGTCACCACCGTCGCAGGCCGACTCGATGCTCACCTCCGGCACGCCGGGCCCGGTGATGAAGCCGGAGAGCATCGCGGCGACAGGCTGTCCGGACGCGCCCTGCAGGGCGGCGCCCAGGTCCTCGGTGGTCACCGCGCCGAACGCGTGAGCGTGGACGAACGCGGCCAGGGCCTTGTGGAACGCATCCTGGCCCATCCAGGCTTCGATCATCCGGACGACGGCGGCGCCCTTGTCGTAGGCGATCGGATCGAACGAATCGTCGATTTCAGCCGCGGTCGAGACGGGCGCGCGCACGGCACGCGTCGACTTCAACGCGTCGAGCCGCATCACGTTGCCGGCGCTGGTCACCTCGTCGAGGTCTGGGTGCCACTGCGGCTTCCAAGCGGCGAGCGCCTTGGGCGTCATCCACGTGGCGAACCCCTCGTTGAGCCACAGGTGCGTCCAATCGCGCGCGGTGACGAGATCCCCGAACCACATGTGGGCGAGTNNGATCGCCCCGGCGTTCTCCATCGCGCCCGGAAAATTTCCCGGCACGGCCACCAGGTCGAGCTTGCGGAACGGGTAACGGAAGCCGAAGTACCGGCTGTCGAACGTGAACACCTGCTCGGCCGCCTCGAGCGCGAAGCGCGCCAGATCTTTCCGCTCGGGCAGCGTGCAGACTCGGATCGGGACCGATTCGGCCGACCCCTCCACGCACTGGAACTCGCCGATGGCGAGCGCCACCAGG
>PMKG01000247.1 GCA_003157675.1 Acidobacteriota bacterium | reverse complement strand
CCGAGCGGAGTCGAGGGGTGAAGGCCCGCCCTACACCCGGTCGTATCGCGCAATTCGATCGTGTGTAGGGCGACCCTTTAGGGTTGCCGTTCAGCGCCGGACGGCCCGCTGGTCCATCCCATTCTGGTGAAGGACCAGCGCGACGGTCTTCCCCGCCTCGTCCTTCACGAACGTGATCTGCGCGTCGACGACCTTCAGGAAGAAGCGGTTCTCGGTCTCGGCGAAGATCGGGAACCGTGGCTGGCCGGTGGCCTGCAGGAAGAGCCGGTCTTCCTCGCGGGAGATCGTGATGATGAACGCCGCGCCGATGGCGTACTGCCCCACGTAGCCCTCGATCGTCCCCGCATCCACCTTGATCTCTGTCTTCGGCCTGGCAGGCGGCTTCGTGTCGACGAGCGCGACGGCGGCGTTCAGCAGGTGGAAGCCGATATCGTCGATATTCGCCGCGGAGTTGTGCAGGACGACGACGCCAAGACGGCGAGCCTTGTCGAACCCGACGAAGGAATGGAATCCCCCTGTCCCGCCGTTGTGCCAGACCACCCCGGCGGCCTGATCTCCGCGAATGTGCCAGGCGAGGCCAATCTGTCCCGGCAGCGTGCCGGTATCGTGGCGAGGCGTATGAGTCATGTCCAGGTCGGCGCGGATATCGGCCGGCCCGGTGCCGAGGTTCGTGGCAAGGAACGTCAGCATGTCGTTGAGCGTCGAACGGATGGCCCCGGCGCCGGCCAGAGTCGGCAGATCCCAGTTCTCCGTCGGGTACCCGCTGGCGCCGTGGCCGACCGCCATCCGCGCCTTCATCGCCGGCGTCAGCAGCACGGCCGTGTCCTTCATGCCGAGCGGCTTCAGGACGCGCTCGGTCAGCGCCGCTTCGTAGCTCCTCCCGAGCCGGAGGGCGAGCGCGTGCCCGAGCAGGCCGACGCCGAGATTCGAGTACTCGTACTTCTCGCCGATCGCCCGCGGCAGCGTGTACGACGACAGGAACTGATACAACAGCTCGACCGTGTAGTCGGCGTACGGGTTCTCGGGATCCTTCGGCGCGAGGTTGCTCGGAACTACCGGAAGTCCGGACGTGTGGGTGGCGAGCGACAGCAACGTGATCTCCCGCCCGTCCCGCGACGGCACGCGCACCGATTGCGGCAGCAGCTTCGCCACCGGCTCGTCCAGGCTCACCTCCCCGCGCCGCACCATGTCGGCCAGCAGCGTGGCGGTGAACACCTTGGAAACCGATCCGATCTCGAACACGGTGTCGGCATCGAGCGGCCGAGCGACGCCTGCTCCGGCCGACCCGACGCGCACGATGGTCCGCGTGCCGGCGGCGTCGATGATCCCGGCGATCACGCCGAGACCGGGGTGGTCGCCGACGCGTGTCTTCAGGATCGTTTCGATCTCGGCCGGCGACGGCGGGCCCGACGGCGTCGCAGCCTGGCGGGCGAACAGTACGGCCGTCCCCGCCACGAGCACGATCACGACAACCGGAACGATGACCAACGCGATCCAGCGCATGTGAATGCCCCCAAAGATGGCGCTCTCTCAGGCAACCCTAAAGGGTCGCCCTACACCCGGTCCTGTCGTAATGTGACAGCCGTGACACGGCCTGGAGCCCGGAGCCTGAAGCCCGAAGCCTGAAACCACTTGTAGGGCGACCCTTTAGGGTTGCCGGCCCCGGGCAACGACGCAGATCATCTCGAACAGCAGGTTCGCGGCCAGCACGGACGTGATCTGACCGGGACCGTCGAACGGGGGCGACACCTCCACGATATCGCCGCCGACGATGGAGAGTCCGGCCAGGCCGCGCACGAGCTGCAGCGCCTCGCGGCTCGTCAGGCCGCCGACCTCCGGCGTCCCGGTGCCCGGCGCAAAGGCCGGGTCGACGACGTCGATATCGAACGTCACGTACACCGGCCCACGGCCCACGACCGACCGGATCTCGGCCACAACACCGTCGACGCCCAACCGGCCGACCTCATCGATGTCGAGCACCGAAATGCCGTGCTCGCGCTGGAACGCGAAATCGTCCGCGCCGTACATCGGACCGCGAATCCCCACCTGCACGAAGCGGCGCGGATCGACGGCCTTCTCGGTCACGGCGTAGTAGAACGGCGAGCCGTGAAACAGCTTGGACCCGAAATCCTCGTCCCACGTGTCGATGTGCGAGTCGAACTGGATGAGGCCAAGTGGTCCGTGCGCGCGGGCCACCGCGCGCAACGCGGGCAGCGAGATACTGTGGTCGCCGCCGACGGACAGCGGCACCGCGCCGGCCGCGACGACCTCGCCGATGCGCGACTCGATCGCCTGGTGCGCCAGCTCGAGGCTGATGGGCGACGCATCCACGTCGCCCGCGTCGATGACGGTCAGATGGTCGAACGGCCCGATCTGCTGGAAGTGATTGAACGGCCGAATCAGTGACGATTGCGTCCGGATCTCGCGCGGGCCGAGACGCGTGCCCGGCCGGTACGACGTGCCGCTGTCGAACGGCACGCCCACGAGCGCCACGTCGACGCCCGTCAGATCGGTCGCGTGCGGCAGACGCATGAACGTGGCCGGCTGGGCAAACCTCGGCGACTTGAACGCATCACGCGGCTGGGGTCGGGTCACGGTCGCCTCCGATCAGACGGCAAGGCTGCCCTTCGACTCGCCCTACCTTGTCTCCTTCACCGAACGACGGTAGAGCAGCGAATAGTGCCTGAACTTCCCGGGCATGTGCGACCCGACGCCGGCCAGCGCGACCACCACGAAGAGCAGCGGCACCCGCGCCGACCAGGCGAACGGAATGACGCACAGCACGGCGACCTTGACGACGACCACCAGGCCGCCGATCTGCGTGAGCCAGTCGAACGACGTGTAGAGCTCGAGGCCGAACATGGCGGTCCCGCTCGCGATGGCCGCCCACAGCCATGGGATGAGGGCGTCAGCCGGCGCGCCGAAGACGTGGCCGCCCAGCAGAATGCCGGTGGCGGCGAGATGCACCGTCCTCGCGCCGACGTTCCAGGCGCGGCCGTGCGGAAACCGGCGCCGGGGCTCCGGGAGGAGCAGGGATCGCAGATCCATTGCGCCAAGTGTAGCGTATGATGGGCGCTCGCACTTGGACTCCATGCTGCGGACCCCACGCCTTCGGTTCGCCCTCTTCGCCACCGCCGTGCTGGTCTCCGCCTTCGCACTTTGCGGTACGGCGGACAAGCCCGCCTTCGGCCTTCTGGCCGCGGCGAGCCAGGCAGCTGCGCCGAAGGCTGCCCCAACCGGCGTCCTTCGCTGGGGCGGCGACGCCGAAGGGGGCGCGCCGTACGTCGAGGCCGACCCGGTCAATCCGGCGGTCCTCAGGGGATTCGACGTCGAAGTGGCCGCGCTGCTGGCCGAGGGACTTGGCCGCACGCCGCAGTTCGTGCAGGTGGCGTGGAGTTCGATCGACGCGTCCGTGCGCCGGGGCGACTTCGACATCGGCATGAGCGGCGTCGAGGACACGCCCGCACGCCGCGCGCAGCTGCTCGTCACTATTCCCTACTTCGAGTTCCGTGAAGTCATCACCGTACGCCGCGCCGACGCGGGACGGTTCAGGTCGCTCGCCGACCTCCGCGCCCGCCGTGTCGGCTCGCTCGGCGGCACGCAGGCCTACGAAATGCTGCTCGTTGCCGGCACCACCTACGCCATCACCCCGGTGTCCTACGACGACGATGTGCATCCGTATACCGATCTGGCGGACGGCCGCCTGGACGCGGTGTTGCTGGACCACATCATCGCGGCGCGCGCCGAGCGGCGCACGGCAGGCCTCGTCACCGAGCCGACGCCGGTGGCCGTGGGCCATTACGTGGGCGTGCTGGCGCCGGGACGGGAGGCCCTTCGCGACCGGATCAACGCCCTGCTCATCGCCGCGATGCGCGACGGCCGGCTCGAGGGGATCTACCGGACGTGGGGGATCTTCGATGGCGCACAGGCCGAGTTCATCAGGCGCGAAGGCACGATGCCGTCCGAGGCGTTCGTGCAGGCCGGAGGACCGTCGGCGCAGCCGCCCGGCCCGCTGGCCGCCACCGTGCGCTACCTCCCCGCGGTGCTTCGCGCGGCGCTCATCAGCGTCGTCCTGTCCTGCCTCTCGATGGCGCTCGCCGTCGTCGTGGGGATCGCCGTGGCCAGCGGGCGCCTCTACGGCAATCGGCTGACTCGCCTCACGCTCACGTGGTACGTGGAGGTGACGCGCGGCACGCCGGTTCTGCTGCAGCTGTTCGTGATCTACTACGGACTCTCGTCGGTGGTGCGCCTGCCGGCCTTCGTCGCCGCGTGGGTCGGCCTCGGCTTCAACTACGCGGCCTACGAGAGCGAGATCTACCGTGGTGCGCTCCTGGCCGTGCCGGTCGGGCAGCTCGAGGCCGCGCGCACGCTCGGGCTGTCGGAGGCGCAGGTGCTGCGGCTCATCCGCGGCCCGCAAGCGTTCCGCCTGGCGCTCGCGCCGATGACCAACGACTTCGTGGCGCTGCTGAAGGACAGCTCGCTGGTCTCGGTGATCACCGTCATCGAGCTGACCAAGCAGACGCAGATCTTCGCGGCCAATGTCGGGAGCTGGGTGGTGCCGGGCGCCCTGTGCGCCGCGCTCTACCTGGCGATGTCGCTGCCGCTGTCGCGGCTGGCGCGCCGCCTGGAACGGCGCTTGAAGATCCCGCAATCATGAGCACGCAGGTCCTGTCGATTACCGGGTTGCGTCTCTCTCGCGGCACGCGCGCCGTTCTCGACGGCGTCGACCTCGAGGTCGGCGTGGGCGAACGGGTCGCGCTGATGGGGCTCTCCGGCGGCGGCAAGACAACCGTGCTGCGCGCGGTCTCGGCACTCGAGCCGTTCGACGCCGGCACGATCGTCGTCGGCGGGTTCGCGCTCGTCCCGGGACCGCTCCCCCGCCAGTCTCACCTGGGTTTGCTCAGGCGGAGCGTAGGGATGGTCTTCCAGTTCCACCACCTGTTCGCACACCTGACCGCAGTGGAGAATGTTTCGCTCGCGCAGATCCACGCCTTCGGCCTCGGACGCGCCAAGGCCGATGCACGGTCGAAACGTCTGCTGGACTCGCTCGGAGTCGGCGCGCGATGGGACGCGCGGCCGTCGGAACTTTCAGGTGGAGAGGCGCAGCGGGTCGCGATCGCACGGGCGCTGGCGACGGACCCGCCGCTGCTGCTGATGGACGAACCCACGGCCTCGCTCGATCCGGCGAGGCGAACCGACCTGGCGGCGACGCTCGCGGAGCTGACCGCCGCCGGCCGGGCGCTGCTCGTGGCCACGCACGACGTGCCGTTCGCTCACGCGTTCGCGACGCGCGTGGCCGTGCTGGCCGAGGGGCGCGTCGTCGAGGGAGGGCCGCCGGGCGAGGTGCTCGTGCGGCCCGCCCACCCGGCGACCCGGGCGCTGCTCATGGGCAACGGCGACTGAGCGCGGGCCAGCCAACAGCGTTCCCGGGGCTAGCCCTGGTGCGACAGGTAGGCCTCGATCATGATGAGCGCCCGCTCGCCCGAGAACTTCACGATCTTGAGGAGGTTGTCCATCGTGGACACCTCTTCGACCTGCTCGGTGACGAACCAGCGCAGGAAGTCCTGCGCCGCGTAGTCCTTCTCGGCGATGGCCATCGTCATCATCGCGTTGATGCGGCCTGTGACCTCGATCTCCCACTCGAGCGACTTGGCGATCACTTCCTCGACCGACTTGAAGGTCTGCTGCGGGGCCTCGATGGCCGGCACCCTGACCGTCCCGCCGACGTCGTTCAGGTACTTCACGAACTTCAGGCCGTGGCCGCGCTCCTCGTCGGACTGTTTCAAGAACAGCGCGGCGAGCTTCTTGAGGGGGATCCCCTCGAGGTAGGCCGCCATGTTGAGGTACTGGTTCGAGGCAAACAGCTCGAGACCGATTTCATCGTTGAACGCGGCGTTCAGCTTCTTGCTGATCAACATGCCTTCCCCCTCTTCTAGAGTGTGTCAGTGAGCTTTTCCAATGATACCTCATCCGCAGGGGGAGGCCACGGAAGGCTCAGGGCTTCCGCCTCCGCCCCGCCATAGCCCGAAGGGAGACGGCGGGGCTATGGCGGACCCGCCGAAGCGCTCCGCGCGAAGGCGGGCAGGGCTCAGGGCTCAGGGTATGATCCGGCGATGCCCATCGAGCAGCTGGAGACAATCGACGACGAGCGGCTGGCCGACTACCGGCATGTTCTCGACCCGGAACTGCTGCGGCGAGGGGAGATCTTCGTCGCCGAGGGCCGCCTCGTGGTGCGAACGCTGCTGACCCAGTCGCGCTACCGTGCCAGGTCGATTCTCCTGACCGGAGCGGCACTTGGCGGTCTCGCCGACGTCATCAAGCCGCGGCTGGCCGACACGCCCGTGTTCGTCGTGCCGGCGAGCGCGATGGAGGGGCTGACCGGATTCAACATCCACCGCGGATGCCTCGCCATCGGCGAGCGACCAGAACGGTTGAACGTCCGGGAGATGCTGGCGCGCCTCTCGCGCGCCACGCGCTTGGTGGCGCTCGAACGGATTGGCAACGCCGACAACATAGGAGGCATCTTCCGCAACGCCGCGGCGTTCGGCGCCGATGCGGTGGTCATCGGCCCGGGCTGCTGCGACCCGCTCTACCGCAAGGCCATCCGGGTGTCGGTGGGAACCGCGCTTCGTGTGCCGTTCTGTTACGCCGATGACTGGCTGGCTGACCTCCGGGCGCTCAGGTCCTCCGGATTCACGCTCGCCGCGCTCACCCCCTCAGCGGAGCAGGACCTCGAGGCCGGGGTGTCCTCGCTCACGCCGGCAGCCAGGGTCGTCGTTCTCGCCGGCTCTGAAGGCGACGGCCTGTCAGCGGGAACCCTGGCGCAGGCCGACGTGGCCCTTCGCATTTCGATGGCGCCTTCCACCGACTCGCTCAACGTCGCCACCGCGGTCGGGATCGCCCTCCACCGGTTGTTCACCGCCACATCCTGAGTGCCATGGTCGCCGATCCCTCGTCCCCGATCCCTGGCCCCCGATCCCCGATCCCAGCGCCTATAATCGTCCCATGCGCCTGCTCGTGGTCGAGGACGACCCGACGATCTCGTCGTTCCTGGTGAAGGGGCTGGAGGAGGCGGGCTACGCGGTGGACGCCGCGGCCGACGGAACCCGCGGCCTCGGGCTCGCCCTTACCGAGCCGTATGCGGCCGCCGTGCTCGATCTGATGCTCCCCGGCCGTGACGGCCTGTCCGTGCTCGAGGAGCTTCGCCGGCGGCGCGTGAACCTGCCCGTCCTCATCCTGAGCGCGAAGCACTCGGTGGACGACCGCGTCCGCGGCCTCCAGGCCGGCGGCGACGACTACCTCACCAAGCCGTTCGCCTTCTCGGAACTGCTCGCGCGCCTCCAGGCGATCATCCGCCGCTCGCAGGGCGTGACCGAGCCGACCCACCTGGTCTCCGGCGACATCACCATCGACCTCGTCTCGCGCCATGTGGAACGCGGCGGGCGGAAGCTCGACTTGCGGCCCCGCGAGTTCGCGCTGCTCGAGTANNACCAACGTCGTCGACGTGCTGGTGTTCCGGCTGCGGGAGAAGGTCGACCGCGACTTCGACGTCAAGCGGATCCGGACCGTCCGCGGGATTGGTTATGTCCTCGACGTGGCGTGAGGAGTCGGCCTACACGCTCGGGTCGCGGCTGGCCGCCTGGTACGCCCTGCTCTTCCTGGGCAGTTCGCTCGCCATCGGCGTCCTGACCTACGTCCTGCTGGCCTCGTCGCTCGCGCAGCGCGATCACGACCTGATCCGCTCCACGCTGGGCGCGTACGCCGCGCAGTTCCAGCAGGGCGGGCTGCCCGCGCTCGACCGCGCCATCCGGAACGACCAGGCCGCCGTGCGCGGCGAGCGGCTCTTCGTGCGCGTGTCACGTGGAGGCGAGGAGGTNNCTCGCCGACGGCACCCTGCTGCAGGTCGGCAAGAGCAACGACATCCGGAGCGAGTTGCTCGCCCGGTACCGGACCATCTTGATCATCGCCGTGGCCGTCGTCGTCTTCATCGGCGTGGTGGGCGGAGCCCTGCTCACGCGCTCGACGATGAGGCCGCTGCGCCAGATGGCCGGCGTCGTGCAGACGATCCTGCAGACCGGCCGGTTCGACGCGCGCGTGTCCGTGCAGGGCTCGCGCGATCCGCTCGACCAGCTCGGNNCGCCGACTGCCTCGAGGAATCCGACCGGGTCTCGGAGATGCTCAACACCCTGATGGATATCTCCGAGGCCGAAACGGGGGTGATGCGTCTCTCGCCCGCGCCGATCGACGCCGGCGAGATCCTCCGCGACGCGCAGGACCTGTATGCCGACGTGGCGGACGACAAGGGGACCGAGGTGCTCGTCGACGCCCCCGCGGGCCTCACGCTGATGGCCGATCGGAGCCGCCTTCGCCAGGTCCTGGCCAACCTGCTC
>PMKG01000352.1 GCA_003157675.1 Acidobacteriota bacterium | reverse complement strand
CTACAACTTCTTCGTGATCGGCTACTCGCCGAGCGAGCGTCCATCAGATTCGATCGTCTCGATCGCCGCCGGGGCAAACGGGGTAGGCCTCTGCTTCATCCACGGTGCGAGTCTGCCGGATCCGAAGAAGATTCTCCTGGGCTCCGGCAAACAGACTCGCTTCATTCGACTGGAGTCGGCAGACGTGTTGGCTCGCCCGGAGGTAGAAGCGATGGTGTCCACCGCGATTGCGCGGGCCAGAATGCCCCTGCGCGCGAAAGGCCGCGGCAAGCTCATCATCCGATCGGTTTCGGTGAAGCAACGGCCGCGCCGCAACTCGCCGCGCTGACTTCGATTCCGACGACGCAGGAGTTGATCTCACGATGCCCGAGACGTTGACGCCTGAAACGACGATTCGGACGATGTGGCTGGTGTGGTGGCTTTCCTGGCTGGCGGCGGCAGCCTGGAGCGATCGGGCGGTGAAGCGGCCCGCGACCCCACTTCACGTTGTCTACCGGCTTCTGGCCGGCCTCGGCGCCGTGCTCCTCTTTGGAATATACCCGCACACTCGCCGGGCGGAGATCGTCCTGTNNGCCGGCCGCCTTCGCCGGCCTGCTCTTCGCGTGGTGGGCACGCATCCACCTGGGACGGCTCTGGTCGAGCGGTGTCTCGCGAAAGGCCGATCACCACGTGGTAGACACCGGACCGTACGGGATCGTGCGGCATCCGATCTACACGGGCATCATCCTCGCATCGGCCGCGACAGCCGCGATGCGTGGTACAGCGCTCGCGTGGCTCGGGGCATGCGTGATGACCACCGGCTGGGTGATCAAGGCGCGGTTGGAGGAAGAGTTTCTGCGCGAAGAGCTCGGGGCGGAGACGTATGGCGAGTACGCCCGCCGCGTACCGATGCTCTCGCCGCTCCCACGGCGACAGCGGCCCCGGTAGGAGGATTCAGGCTCCAGACGGTTTGAGTCCTGAGTCTTGAGCCCTGAGCCTCCCTAGCCGACCGGCGCCACGGGAATGACCGGCTTCCGGAAGCTCGCGATCGACACCTGCGCAGCCAGTTGCTCGGCCGCCGCGAAGAAGGCGCGCGAGACCGGCGAGTCCGGTTCGGAGATGACCAGCGGATGGCCGGTGTCGCTTCCCTGGCGAATCGGTTCGTAGATCGGGATTCGCCCGAGGAACGGCACGTCCATCTCGGTCGCGGTGCGCTCGCCGCCTCCGCGCCCGAAGATGTCGCTCTCGTGACTGCAGTTCGGGCAAACGAAGTAGCTCATGTTTTCGATGAGGCCGAGCACCGGGATGTTCAGCTTCTGGTACATCCGCACCGCGCGCCGGCTGTCGGAGAGCGAGACCTCCTGCGGCGTCGTCACCACGATGGCGCCGGCGACCGGCACCGTCTGGCTGAGGCTCAGCGCCACGTCGCCCGTGCCCGGCGGCATGTCGATCACCAGGTAGTCGAGCTCGCCCCACCGCACGTCGTGGAAGAATTGCTTGACGACGCTGTGCAGCATCGGCCCGCGCCAGATGACCGGCGAATCGTCGGCGGCAAGGAAGCCCATCGACACGACCTTGATGCCGAACTTTTCGGCCGGCACGATCTTCTCGCCGTCCGACTCGAGCTGCCCCTTCAGGCCGAGCATGATCGGGACGTTCGGCCCGTAGATGTCGCCGTCGATCATCCCCACGCGGCTGCCAAGCGCCGAGAGGGCCGCCGCCAGGTTCACGGCGAGCGTCGTCTTTCCCACACCGCCCTTGCCTGCGCCCACCGCCACGATGTTCTTCACGCCGGGGATGGCGGCCAGGTCCGCGTCGATCGCCCGCGCCGCGCGGACGCTTGCCGTCATCTTCACCTCGACCGCGGAGACCCCGGCGAGCGCCATGACGGCCGCGCGGGACTGGTCGCGCATCGCGTCCTTCACCGGGCACGCCGGCGTCGTCAGCTCGATGGTGAAGGCGACGAGGCCGCCGTCGATCTTCAGGTCCTTCACGAAGCCGAGCGCGACGATGTCGCGGTGGAGGTCGGGGTCCTTGACCGAGCGGAGCGCGTCGAGCACGGCGGATTCGGCAACGACAGTCATGAGCACCTCTTATCTATTTCTACCACGGCGTGCAGCCGGCCACGGGCGAATCGGCGTCCGGGTGCCGCAGCCGGCCGAAGCGTGAAACAATGGAGCGAACCCGGCATCAAGGAGACGAGCGATGGCAGAGAAGGTTCCGCAGACTTACCAGAACCACACTCGGTACCTGCCCATCTTCCACTTCGTCGTGCTGCCGCTGCTGCTGGTCTACCTAATCGGTACGATTTACGTGGCCGTCACAACCCGCGGCCTGCTCGCGCACCTCGACATGGTCCTGGCGGTGGCGCTGATCCTGCTGGCGCTGTCGGCGCGCATGATGGCGGTGACCGTTCAGAACCGGGTGATCCGCCTCGAGGAACGGCTCCGCATGCGCGCGCTGCTGCCCGCCGACCTGCAGCCGCGCATCGAGGAGTTCACCGTGCCGCAGCTCGTCGCGCTGCGCTTCGCGCGCGACGAGGAACTGCCGGCCCTCGCGCGTGAGGTCCTCGACAGGCACATCGAGGATCGGAATGCGATCAAGCAGAAGGTGACCCGCTGGCGGGCGGATCACCTCAGGGCGTAGGACGCAAGGCCTTGAGCCGCTCTACTTCTTCAAGTACCTGTCGTACCAGCCCACCCACTTCTCGAGCCGGTAGCGAATGTAGCTCGGCATCGTCAGGCCGTGGTGCTGCCCGGGGTAGATGACGAGCTCGGTCTCGACCGCGTTCAGGCTCTTCAGCGCCTGGTACATCTGCTCCACGCCGGCCGTCGGCACGTTGAAGTCCTTGTCGCCCGACATGAACAAGGTCGGTGTCTTGATCCGGTCGACGTGGAAGAACGGGTAGGAGACCTTGGTGTAGAGGTCGGCGGCCTTCCAGGGCTGACCGATCTCCAAATCCCACTGGACGATGTACTGGTCGATGCCGTAGAGCGACATCTGGAGCGCGCTGCTCGCGCCGCTCATCGCAGCCTTGAAGCGCGTGTCGCTGGCGATCGTGTAATCGGTCAGGATACCGCCATAGCTCCACCCGCCGATGCCAAGGCGGTCCGGGTCCGCGATGCCGCTCGAGACCGCCCAGTCCACCGCCGCCAGCAGGTCCATCACTTCCTTGTTGCCCCAGTCGGCGTAGATCGCCTTCTGGTAAGTGGCGCCGCGCCCCGAGCTGCCGCGGTAATTCACGGCCAGCACGACGTAGCCGTTGGCCGCGAACCACTCGCGCAGGAAGTCGAACGCGTCGTCGTCCTGCCCGTTCGGGCCGCCGTGGATGATGAGCAGCGTCGGGTATTTCTTCCCGGCGAGGAAGCCGGCCGGCTTCTTCACGATCCCGTTCACGACCGTGCCGTCTTTCGCCTTGCAGGTGAAATTCTCGGTGGCCGCGAGCTGGACGTCGGCGAGCCAGGCGTCATTCTGGTGGGAGAGCTGGCGGAGCGTCCCCTTCTCGAACGCGTAGACTTCACCGGGCGCCGCCGGCGTGTCCACGATGAGCGCGAGGCTGCCGTCGGTGCCCCGGGGCGAGATCGACACTGCCGTCCTCTCGCCCGTCGTCAGTTTCTCCACCGCCCCCGTCGCCGCCGAGACCCTTCCGATGTACATCGTCCGATCGTCCTCGACAACCACGCGCAGGCTCTGGCCGTCCGGCGACCAGAGGATGTCGCCGAAGGTGGCGCGGTCCAGCGCCGTTGTCAGCACCTTCGCCGCCCCTCCGGCTGACGGCACGACCGCAAGCTTGTCGAGGTAGTACGCGGTGAGCTTCGTCTCGTCGGCCTGGAAGTAGGCGATCCACTTGCCGTCCGGGCTCCACGCGGGCGTGCCCCCGTCCCGCCCGGCGAACGTCGTGACAGCCTTCGCCTCGGCGCCCGGCCGCGCCTCGACGACGTAGATGTCGGTGTTCTCGTTGCGGTCGGGGTCCGGCGTGCGGTTGCTCACAAACGCGATCGACTTCCCGTCGGGCGACCATGCCGGGGACTCGTCGTCGAAAACTCCCTTCGTCAGCGCCTCTGCCTTCTTCGCCGCCACGTCGAACAGCATCAGGTGCGAGTAGAGGCGCGTCAGGTAGCCGCCCGCGTCCGACTTGAAGTGGTAGCGGTCGATGACGATCGGCGGCGTGGTCTTGCGCTTCCATCCCTCGAGCTTCTCCGGCTCGGACGACGGGTCGAAGTCGTCGACGACCAGGCAGAGCCGCGAGCCGTCGGGGGACCAGACGTAGTCGGACACGCCGCCCTTGATGTCGGTCAACTGCTGTGCCTCGCCGCCGGCCCGATTGAGCAGCCAGACCTGCGCTCCCTTCTTCTTCTCTTCCTCGCCGCCGCGCGCAGCAAGAAACGCGAGGTACTTCCCGTCCGGGCTCCACCTCGGCGCGCGCTCGCTGCTCTCGGTCGTCGACGTCAGGCGAATCTGCTGCGTGCCGTCCCAGCTGACCATCCACAGGTCGCTGTCGCGGGTGTCCTTCTCGGCGTCTATCGTGCCGACGACGTAGGCGACCCACTTGCCGTCGGGCGAAACCTGCGGGTCGGAGACGCCGCGCAGTTTCGCCAGGTCGTCGAGCGAGAGCGGACGTGACGGCGCGGCGGCGTGGACGGCGGACGCACAGGCGAGCAAGAAGGCGACGGTGATCGACATCAGGTATCTGGGCATGATGGGGTGCTCCGTGAAGCGGACGTGATTCGACGTATCTTACAGCCGAACTTCTGTCCCAGACCCTCCTCTTCAGCTACAGTGTTGCCTGAATCATCGGTCGGGACAGGGCTTCAGCCCTGGTTCTCAGGAAGCCTCCTATGCCAGCGCGAAACCTCTCCAGGTTGCTGCTCCCGGCCCTGGCGGTGCTCGCCTGCGCGATCGCCCCGCGCGACGCGGCCGCTGCCGCCCTTCCGCGCCTGGCGGTGTCGCTCGCTCGCGGCATCGACCCGGCCGAAGCCTCTCGCGTCATCCAGGCCTCAGGCGCTGCGGACGCCGTCGTCGTCCTTCCCGCGGTCAGCGCGCGCATTGGCAGCGAGGCCGCGGTCCCCGCCGCCTCCGATCTTCCACAGGGCCGCTTCTTCCTTCACTTGGCGCTCGAGATCGGTCCCGTGCCGGGCTCCGGCCGCGAGCGCGAAGCGCTCGTCCAGCGTCAACTCGATGACATCGTCGCCGCGCTGCGCGTCGATCGCCCGGCGGTGATAGGCGTGGTGGTCGAACCCGCGGGCGGCGACGCGCCGGAGGACCTGCTCCAGTTCGCGCTGGCGATGCTGATGGTGAGGCTCAAGGGCAGCAACCCCTCGCTGGACGTCGCTCTCGCGCTGCCCGACGGGATGGCCGACCGGTCGTTCGACGCCTCCGCTCGCCTGATGGCCTATGCCGACTCGCTGGTCGTTCCCGCGAGCGCGCTCCCCGGCTTCGGAGCCTCGAAGCTGCAGGCGGTCTCGGCGGGCAAGCCGATCGTGGCGCGCGTCGCCTCCGCGCCAGGCGGCGGCACCGCCTCCGCGGCGAGTTCGTGGCTGGACCTGCTGATGACGCCGGGCGCTTCGCTCGTGACGACGGCCTGGGTCGAAGCCCCCGACCTGGCCTCGCTCCGCGCGCTCGCCGACGCGGTTCGTCTGTTGTCTCGGTTGCTCGGGTCGGACTTCGAGATGACGGCGCCCGAGCGGGCGCCACTCGCCGTCATGGCGGACAGCCGCCCCGTCTCCCCTTCGGTGGCGTTTGTCGGCAGTCAGTCGGCCGACGCCGCGTTCCTTCTGAGGACCGGCGCGTCGCGCGAGGCCCCTCGGACGCTCCAGGTCGCGGCCTCGGCCGACGTCGCCAGGACGGTTCGCGTCGCCTGCACGGACCTCCTCGGCGGGCGGACGATCGACGCGGCGCAGGCAGCCGGCACGGCGCCAGGGTGCCGGGCCGACGCGGACTACGTCGTGCTGCGCGCGACGGTGCCGGCCGGACACGACCGGCTCTTCGAGGCGGTGCGCGTCACCGGACGGTCGAGCCTGCGCGTCGAGGAGATCATCGCTCGGTGGCAGGCAACGCGCGAGATGCAGCGCAGGCTACTGGACCACTACTCGGTCCTCTGCTTCCTCGGGATCCACTTCGAGGTCGCCAATCTCGCCGAAGGGTTCGACGTCGCGCTCGAACTCCGCGAGTTCGCGGACCGGTCCGGCGTCCAGGACTGGGTGCAGACGGCGTTTCGCGTCAACGGCGTCAAGCTCAGGAAAGGGCAGGAATTCCCCCTGCCGCAGATCGAGCCGGACAAGGTGGTCACGCGGCCCCTCGAGCTGCGCATCGACGAGAAGTACGCCTACGAGCTCCTCGGCACCGACACCGTCAACGGGCGGCTGTGTTACGTCGTCGGCATCAAGCCCGCCCAGGCCGGCGAAACGCTCTACAGCGGCAAGGTGTGGGTCGACGGCCTCGACTTCCGCCAGGTCCGCCTGAAGCTGGAGCAGCGCGACGGGAAGAACAACATCGCGGCGCACGTCGAGACGCAAGAGTTCGAGATCGTCAAGGACGCGACGGGCCGACCGTTCAACCTGGTCCGCTCGATCTATGCGGAGGACTCACTCAACCTCGCGGGGCGCTCGATCACGGTCGAGAAGCGCTACCTCTTCGGCGAGTACTCCGTCAACACCGGCGACTTCGCGGAGAGGCTCGGCGCGGCCCGCGCGTCGAGCGACCCGATGTTCCGGAACACCGACGAGGGGCTGCGCGCGCTTCGCAAGAACCCGGCGGGCGAGCGCGTGGTCGATCCGGTCGGCAAGAAGCGCGTCACGGCGCTCCTCGGCGGCCTGATCTACGACGCGTCGCACAAGTTCCCGATCCCGCTGGCCGGCGTGAGCTGGGTGGACTTCGACTGGCACAAGACGGGCCTACAATTGTCCGCGTTCTTCGCGGGGCCGATCTTCCTCGCCAACCTCTCGCGCCAGGTCAACAAGAACTTCCGCTGGGGCGTCGACCTGTCGCTCATCGCGCTGCCGTTCTCCTACTACGAGTATTCCGGCAACACGGAGATCACGGCACGCCGCGTGCGGAACTTCGAGCAGTATGTCGGCGGGCTCGTCAACTACCAGGTCACCTCCGGCCTCGATCTCTCGCTGCAGGAAGAGCTGATGTACGACCTCTACCGGGCCACCAGCGTGACCGATCCGACCTACCGTATCCCGGCGAGCGGCTTCTCGCTGGTGACCTACGGCGAGGCGAAGTTCGTCCGCAAGAGCTTCACCGCCATCGGCACGGTCGAGAATGGCAAGCGGTTCGGGTGGCGGGCGTTCGGCTACGCGAACGACCCGGCCGTCACCTTCTCCGATTGGACGCGGTACTCGCTCGAGATGAGCCAGCACGTCTTCGTGGGCAAGTTGACGCGCGGCGGCGTGTCGGCGGGGTATTTCGGGGGCGACCGCCTCGATCGCTTCTCGCAGTATTCCCCGGGGTTCATCAGCCGTCCCACGATGCACGGGATCCCGAGCGGCGTCGATTCGTTCGACCAGGTGGCGACGCTCAGCGGCTATTACGGGTTCAACGTGGCGGACCTCGCCAAGCTCCAGGGGTTCTACACGCACGCCTGGACGAAGAACCGTCTCGAGGGCACTGGCGTCCGGCAGTTCGACGGCCTCGACGCCAGCATCGGCATCGCGGGCCCGTTCGGGACCTTCATGCAGGGTTCGGTGAGTTTCGCGATCCGGGGCAACCTGGAGCGCTACGCGAGCCGGTGGGGTACCTACCTGGTGTTCCTGAAGCCGCTCAAGAAGTAGGGACAGGGCCGTGCCAAACAGGGCTGAAGCCCTGTTCCGACCGTTGATCCTTGGCAGCGCTGTCACCGCACGTGCCGGGACGGTGCTGCCAAGGATCAACGGTCGCAGCAAGGCTTCAGCCTTGCTCTACAGGGATCCCTACTTCAACGTCATGACGTGCACCGTCCCGTCGCCGAGCTTCCTGGCGAGGCCGTCGATCGTCCGGCCGCCGTACTTCGCCGCCATCGCGTCGATGGCGCCCTGGTTCGGCAGCGACTTGTCCGCGCCGGCCTTGCACTCGGGGATGAAGCCGGTGACGAGCACGACCATCTTGTCGGGCTGCAGGTATTTCTTTGCGACGCGCTTGACGTCGGCCAGCGTGACCTTCTGGTACCGCTCCAGGTAGGTCTCGTAATGGTCGCGCGGCCGGTTCTCGAACTCGAGCCGCGCGAAGTTGGTGATGTTCCCGAACGTCGTGGAGAACTGCGACGGGAACGCGTTGATCCTGGCCGATTTCGCGGAACTGAGGTCCTTCTCCGTCACGTCGCCGTTGTACATCCGTTCGATCTCGTTCATCATCAGCTGCGTCGCGTAGACCACCGTCGAGTTCTTGGTCTGCGTGAACGCGGCAAAGGCACCCGGATAGTGCAGATCCGCGCCGACGCTCGAGCTTGCCGAATAGGCCAGGCCGTTGTCGTTGCGGACGACCTGCGTGATCCGGGACATGAACGAACCGCCGCCGAGCGTGTAGTTCATCAGGTCGACCGCGGCGTAGTCCGGGTCGTCCTGTGTCAGGCTGAGCGTGCCGATCCGGATGACTCCCTGGTTGGGCGTCGTGCCGAGCGGCTGCACCATGTAGACGCCGGGCTTCGCGGCGACGCCGGCGACCTTCGGCCAGTTCGGCGTGGCCTTGGCATCGGCGTTGCGCCACTTGCCGAACGTGGCTTCGAGTTTCGCCAGCATGTCCGCCGTCTTGAAGTCGCCGGCGACGACCAGGATAGCGTTGTTGGCGCCCCAGTACTTCCTGTGCCACGCGACGACGTCATCGCGCGTGATGGCGGCGATGGTCTTCTCGGTGACCTCGGCCGTGATCGGCGAGTCCTCGCCGTACATCAGCCGGTCCCACGTCTGCGTGGCCACCCCGGTCAGGTTCCGGTTGCGGTTGCGCAGCGGGGCCGCCATCGCGTCCTTCTCACGCCGGATGCGCTCCTCGGGGAACGCCGGGTTGGTGAGGATGTCGAACCAGATCTTGAGCGCTTCGTCCACGTGGCGCATGTGGATCGACAGCGAGGTCGGCGACACGCTGCCGGCCAGGAATTCCATCCGCTCGTTGATCTGGTCGGCGGTCATCGACGTCGTGCCGCCGGAGCGCATCACCGAGCCGGTGAGGTTCTGCAGCCCGAGCTTGTCGGCCGGTTCGAGGAACGAGCGCGCGCCGCCGCCGCCCCCGCCGCCCGGGCGCTGCGGGGCGAAGTAGTACTCGTCCTCCATGCCGCGGCGTCCGCCGCCTCCGCCCCCGCCGCCGGCGACCGGCGTCAGCAGCGTCGCCTCAAACCAGGGGATCTCGTGATCCTCGGCGAGGTAGACGACCAGGCCGTTCGACAGCACGTGGCGGAACTCGGACGGTTTCGGCGGCTTGAAGCCGAGCGGGGGGAACTTTCCGATGTACTGCTCGGGCCGCGGCCCCTGGGTCTGGGCGGCCGCGGGCGCAGCGGCGGCGGCTTTGGCGGCGGGCGCCGGCGTCTTAACCGCCTGCTGCCCGGCCGCGTGCAGCGCGACCACCAGCAGCGGGGCGACGATGAGCAAAGCCAGAACGTGTTTACGCATGGTCATATCCCTTTCTCGACGCGCACGGGCGCCGCTACCGTTCGCGCTCCATCACACCGGTGACGCAGTTGTCGCGCGTGAAGTACTTCGTCGCCACGCGCATCATGTCCTCCGGCGTCACGGCCATGCGCGCCTTGAACTGATCCTCGAGGTGCTGCCACCGGTAGGCCACGTCCATCGAGGCGAGCGCAGAGGCGATGCCGGTGCCCGCTAGGCTCTGGAGGTACTGGGCTTCGACCGAGTTCTTGATGCGCTGGAGGAGCTGCGCGTCGGCCGGCGTGATCTTGGCGTCCTCGACGTACGACCACATCTCCTTCTCGACCTGGTCGAGCGGCACCGTCAGCTCACCCTGGGCCTCGCGGCCGGTGGCGCTCACCTGGAAGCGGCCGTCGTACTCGGAGTTCGACGCGCTGGCGCTGAAGCTGGTGACGTGCTGCTGCTTCTCGACCAGATCCAAGTAGATCTTGCCGGTGCGGGCGCTCATCACGCGGCCCAGCATGAACAGCGCCGGCAGGTCGTCGTGCCAGATCGGCGGGATGTGGAACCAGAGCGAGACCTGCGGGTTGGTCGCGGCCCGCCCGATCACGCGCTTCTCGATGTACGGCGCCTTGAAGTTCGGGCTGATCGTGCGGTGGTAGTACTCGGGCGTCGGTTCCTCGGTGCGCACACGGGGCGACTTCCCTTTCGACTTGATCGCGCCGAAGTACTTCGTCACAAGCGACATCACCTTGTCGGGGTCGAGGTCACCGACCATGACTAGCGTGGCGTTATCAGGGCGGTAGAACTGCTCCCGGTAGTCGATCATCTCCTGCTTGGTCACCTTGCTGATGTCCGACATCCAGCCCACAACGTCCCAGTGATACGGGCTGGCCGCGTAGAAGGTGGCGTTGAGCTGCTCCTGGAAGAAGAAGCCGGGCTGGTTCTCGCTCTGCCGCCGCTCCTCGGTGATGACGTCGCGCTCGGAGTAGAACTCGCGGAACACCGGGTTGACCATCCGGTCGGCCTCGAGGGCGAGGTAGAGCTCGATCGCGTTCTTGGGCAGGGTAACGTAGTACTGCGTCATCTCCTGGCCGGTCGACGCGTTGATGCCGGTGCCGCCGGCCTCCTGGTAGGCGCCCCAGATCTCCTCGCTGGCGATTGTCTCTTTCTTCTCCTGCTCGATCAGCGCGGACACCTGCTTCTTGAGCGTCGAGAGCTTGGCCTCGTCGCGCCCCTTGGCCTTCGACTCCTCGGCGGCCACCTGCGCCATCAGGGCGTCGATCTGCCGGTTGTACTCGTCGTCCTTGGCGAGCGTGCCCGGCTTGATGCCCATCGAGCGGGTGCCCTTGAACATCATGTGCTCGTGGAAGTGGGAGATCCCCGTGATGCCAGGCCGCTCGTTCACCGAGCCGACGCGGTAGGCGAGGATGCAGCGGATGAGCGGCGCCTCGGGACGCCTGACCATCAGCACCTTCAGGCCGTTCGGGAGCGTGCGCTCGATGACCTGGTCGGACAGCTTCAGCTGCTGCCCGCCGGCGGTCACGCTGAGCCAGCCCACGGTCAGGAGCACCGTGGCCAGGCACATCGGTCGTCTGACGTTCATGTGTGTTCTCCTCGGATGAGTCGAGCGGGGGTGCGGAAAGCACGAAAACTTTATGGGGTTCCGGCTGGTGAGTCAAGACGGCGTCGGCACGAGTAGGGCCTGGGTGCCGCGCCGTTTGCGGGCCGCTGCCGAGGGAGTCGCCGAATTGGCGGGATTCTGGGTGCGACGCTAGAATGCTCTGGTTGGCGACCTCGGAGCACCACACCTTCTGGAGGAGTCAGTCATGCGCGACAGCATGAGGGCCTTGGCCGCAATCGGTCTGTTGTCGATGGCGTGTCCTGTCGCCGCTCGGGCACAGGCACCGGCCGGATCTCCGCCGCCGCCCCCGCCGCCTGCGCTCAGCGGGAATGTCAGCGCTGGCCTTGGGATGACCAGCGGGAACACCGACACGACGAGTTTCAACGGCAGCTACGAAGTGAAATTCGATCCCAAGACCCGGAACGTGCTGAAAAGCAACGGTTTGTTCCTTTACGGCAAGTCGAACGGCACGCTGTCGACCGAGCAGTACGGGCTGCTCGTCCGCGACGAGTATTCGTTTGGCGCCCGGGCATTCGCATTCGGGGAAGTCCGGTACCTGCACGACCGGTTCAAGGGCATCAGCTATCTGCTCTCCCCGACCTTCGGTGCCGGATACAAGGTCGTGGACGAGAAGAACACCTCGCTGTCGGTGTCGGCGGGCGTCGGCAGTGTGTCGGAGAGGGATTACGGCTTCGCCACTCGGACCACCGGCGCCGTGAGCTTCGAGGAGAAGCTGACGTACAAGCTGTCCTCCTCGGCCGCCGTCGGGCAGTCGGTCTCGGCGCTCTGGCACATCGGCGACTTCGGGAACGGGCTGTATCTCGTCGGCGTCAACCTCACGTCGACGCTGGTGGGCAGGGCGCAGCTGAAGGTCGAGGCGCTCGACAGCTACAGGACGCGCCCGCCGCTCCCCACGCTCAAGCGCAACGACGTGGCGCTGCTGATGGGTATCATCTTCAAGTTCTAATGCGATCGGGGTTCAGGCGGGCAGTTCGGCGATGCGGCGGTCGAGTTCTTCCACGGCTCGGGTGAGCTGTTCGAGGCGCCACCCGCTGGCGCCGCGGTCGATTTGGCGCTGGAGGTCGGTGCGCGCGAGGCGGAGCGACTGCAGCTTCTGCTCGCGCTCGGGGTCCCGCACCACGCGCCGGCGGGAGAACATCCGCGCCTGCTCGAGCTCGTCCAGCCGGTCCTGGATTCGCGCCTGGGCGTCGACGAGTCCTTCTGCACCGTCTCCCATGATCTCCCCCCGACCGACAGCGGCGGCGCGACGTGCCTCACGCCGCGCACCTTATGTGTGTCTTCTCGGCAGTATGCGCTTCGGACCACAGGCCTCCGCCCGGAGCAGCGCCCGGCAGCATGGCATCGGTGGCCCGGAATCCAGTATAGCTGATTGACCGCGGACCGACCGACAGTGCGTTGACCGGGTCTACCCGCGCGCCTTCGCGATCGCCATCAGCAGGTCGTAGTAGGTGGTCTTCATCCGCTCGGCGGCGGCGCCCGCAGCCATCGTGTGCTTCGCAGAGAGCGCCTTCCCGGCCTGGTCCAGCGCGGCGGCCGCCTCGCGGGCGGCAGCCTTCCAGTCAGCGTTTCCGGCCAGCGGCCCGGCCGAGATCTGCACCGCCTGCCACGCGGCGAGCGCGGCCTGCAGGTCCTCACCGGCATCGGCAAAGTCGCGAGCCGTGAGCCGGATCTCGTTCCGGCCGGCCACGTGTCCGAGCACTCGCTCCATGGCCTCGTGGTAGTCGGTCAGGTGGTCGTCGAAGGTGAGCGCGTTGTGGCGGGCGTGGAAGTCGCGGATCGCGGCGCGGACGGTTTCGAGCTCGGCGTGAGCGCTGGCGAGATCCTGCTTGTGGACGAGCTGCCGCGTGCGGACGATGACTGCGTTCACCTCGTCGAGCAGCGCGGGCCACTGCGGGTCCTGCCCCACGGCTGCCTGGGAAGACGTGCGCGCCTCCCGGCTGATGCTCTCCCATCGCGACGCGAACACCAGCAGGTGCCGGCTGGTGGCGTCGATGTTGCCCCGCGCGCTCGAGACGAGCGCCGCGTAATACGGGCCGAGCGCCCGCTCGATGGTCTCGCTGGAGTCGGCGGAGAGCGCGCCGCCGCCGAGCACGAGCACGGCGGCGACCAGCAGGGACGGAGTGCGAGTCACGGAGCCTCCCGAGAACATCATGGAGCGAGCCGGCAGAGAGATCAAGGTTCTGCCTCGTCTCCTGCCGGCCCGGTCCTCGGCGGCGGGCCGCTGCCGGCTACTTCGTCACGATCGCGACGGCCTTCGCGACCGCGTTGGCCAGCATCTCCGGCGGAGGCTGGGGGATGAACTTCTCGCGCATGAGCACGTCGATGATCGCCCGCGCCTCCTTGATGTCGGCCAGCGTCCCCTTGTACACCTCGTCCCGCGTCGGCGTGATGCGCGCGACGCCGTTGGCGATGGCCGTCATGGCCACGTCGGCCGCCTCCTCGGCGAAGACCTCCGTCTCGTCCATCGTCGGCATGATGTAGTCGGGGTTGATCCCCTTCTTCTGGGCGAAGTTGGCCACCGAATAGGCCGCCGCGATCGCCATCTCGTCGGTGATTTTCCGGGCGCGGACCAGCAGCGCGCCCTTCAGGATCCCGGGGAACCCCATCGAGTTGTTCACCTGGTTCGGGAAGTCGCCGCGGCCGGTGGCCACGATGTAGGCGCCCGCTTCCTTGGCCGCGTAGGGGTAGATCTCCGGCACCGGGTTGGCGCAGGCGAAGACAATCGCCTTCGACGCCATCACCCGGATCCACTGCTGCTTGACGGTGTCGGGGCCCGGGGTGCTGACCGCGATCAGCGCGTCGGCGCCCTTGAGCGCCACCTCGATGTCGTTCACGCAGCCCGGGTTTGTCTTCTCGCACAGCTCCCACTTGCGGTAGTACGCCGTGTCGGCCTTCACGTCGTCGCGCTTCTTGTGGAGGGCGCCCTTGGTGTCGAACATCACGATCTTCTCGGGGTCCGCCCCGGCCATCAGGATCAGGCGGGCGATCGTCGTGTTCGCCGCGCCGGCGCCGTAGAAGACGATGCGCGCCTTGTCGATCGGCTTGTCCACGATCCGCAGCGCGTTGATGAGGCCGGCCAGCGTCACGCTGCCCGTCCCCTGGGCGTCGTCGTGCCAGACCGGGATGTCGCATTCCTCGCGCAGCGTGTCGAGCACCTTGAAGCAGTTCGGCTGCGAGATGTCCTCGAGGTTGACCGCGCCGAAGCTCGGCTGGAGCATCTTCACGAACTCGATGATCTTGTCGGGGTCGTGCTTGCCCTGCTTGTTGTAGCTGTCCACGCAGAGCGCCACGCCGTCGACGCCGCCGAGGTACTTCATCAGGAAGGCCTTGCCTTCCATCACGCCGAGGCCGCCGGAGGGCGAGCAGTCGCCGTCGCCCAGCACGCGGGTCGAGTCGGAGACGACGGCCACGAGGTTGCCGCGGTTCGAGAGGTCGAACGACGCGTCGTGGTTGTCGCGGATGGTGGTCGACACGACCGACACGCCCGGGGTGTACCAGACGTTGAACCAGTTGAACCCGTAGATGCCGGCCTTGGGAATCGTCACCATCTTCCCGCCGTAGAAGTGGTGCGCCTGGAGCGCCAGTTCCTTGAGGAAGGCGGTCTTGGCCTTGGCGATCTGTTCCTGGGTGAAGGTGGACGGGAAGAGCCCGTTCAGGTTTGAGAGCGTGAGATCAATCTTCGTCATCGTCGTCTCCCAGAGGAGGATTTGGCAACGGACAGGGTTGGCCTCGGCGGAGGATATCACAGCTGGCTGCGCAGGGGGCGAGGCGGCTCGAGCCTTGGGCCTTGAGCCCTGAGCCCTGAGCCTTGAGCCCCGGGCCTTGAGCCGCTATACTGGCTTCATACCCGAAAGCCCCTCGGCTTCCGACGTTCGCTCGTGGCCCGTGGTCCCCAGCGTCGGCCGACGACCGTTCTGTGACGGGCTGTCGGCCGTCGCGCTGGCCCCTCCGGCCGCCGGTCGCTGTCGTCACGTGTCAGCCCCCGCCCCCCTTTTCTTCTTCTGACCGCGCCTGTCGGCCCGGCCTCGCCGGCGTCCGCGACGGGCGCGTACAATGGAAGCTCGTCCCCAGGAGACCCGCACGTCCGTGACGCCTGCCGCTTCGACCGCGCCGCCGCTCAGGACCCGGACGATCCTCTCGTTCTGGGCACCGCTGGCCGCCACGTGGCTCATGATGGCGGTCGAAGGCCCTTACGTCGCGGCCATCATCGCCAGGCTGGCCGATCCGATCCGCAATCTCGCGGCCTACGGCGTGGCGTTCTCGTTCGCGTTCATGGCGGAGGCCCCGGTCATCATGATGATGACGGCGGCCAACGCGCTCGTCGCCGACCGTCAGTCGCTCGTCGCCCTCCGCCGGTTCGGGTTTCGACTCAACGTCGCGCTCACCGCCGCCATGATCGTGGGTGTCCTCCCGCCGGTGTTCCGCTTCGTCACCGACCGGCTCATCGGCCTCCCGCCGGACCTCGCGCACCTGACGCACGTCGCCGTGAGCTTCCTCGTCCTCTGGCCGGCAGCGGTCGGGTACCGGCGCTTCTACCAGGGCATCCTCGTCAGGCACCACATGCCGCACCGCGTGGCCTACGGCACGTTGGTCCGGCTGGCCACGATGTCGCTGACGGCCGCGGGACTCGCGCTGCTGACCGATCTGCCCGGCGCCTACATCGGGTCGCTCGCGCTCGGCGGCGGCGTCATCGCGGAGGCGCTGGCCAGCAGGTGGATGGCGCGCGCGATCGTCGCCCGCCTGCTCTCGGGCCCGGACGTCGCGGGCGCCCAGGTGTCCATGAGGGACGTCGCCCGGTTCTACGTTCCGCTGGCGCTCACTTCCCTGCTCGCCATCGTCGTCAACCCGCTGGTGACGTTCTTCCTCGGCCGCAGCCGGTCGCCCGTCGAGTCGCTCGCCGTGCTGCCGGTGGTGGCCGGGTTCGTCTTCGTCTTCAGGAGCGGCGCGATCGCGTACCAGGAGGTCGCGGTGGCGCTCTCGGGCCACGACCCGCAGCGGGAGCGCCAGATCGCCCGCGTCGCGATGCAGCTCGCCGGCCTTTCGGCCTTCGCGCTGGGCGGCATCCTGTTCACGCCGCTCGGCCGCGTGTACTTCGTCGCCGTGTCGGGCCTCACGTCCGGCCTGGCGGCGTTCGCCTCCTGGCCGGCACGGGTGCTGGCGCTGCTCCCGGCGCTCGATTACGTGCTCAGTCTCCAGCGCGCGCGGTTCGTCCTGATGAAGAGAACGCGTATCATCACCGCCGGAACCGTCGTCGAGGCCGCGGCCATCGTGATCGCGCTCGGCGTCGGCATCGGGGTCCTTGACCTGGTTGGAGCCACGGCGGCGGCCGTCGCCATCCTGCTCGGCCGGGTGTGCGGAAACGTGGTGCTGGTGTCGATGGCTTATGCGGCGGGGCGGCCGCCCGTCAAGACGGTTGAGGCGCTCGACGAACTTGTCGCCGAGTGACGGCCGCCGGGGATGCGGCGGGACGAGGAGGATTCATGTTCGACGTCGCGATGGTCCGAGTGATCCTGCGGGCGGCCGGTGTCGCCTGCGCCGCCGCTCTTTTGGCGGCCTGCAGCCAGGCGTCTCGGCTCGACGCCCAATGCATGTCCGGTAACGTCGCGGTCTGCACCCAGCTCGGCGACATGTACGCGTCGGGCCGCGGTGTGCCTCGCGATCTCGGCCGCGCTGCGGCTGCCTACCAGCGGGCATGCGATGGCGGCGTGGCGGACGTCTGCACGATGCTCGGCGAGATGGTGGAGCGGATGGACGCTGCCGAGGGCGGGCTGCCGAGGGCCGAGCAGCTGCTCACGAAGGCGTGCGGCCTGGGCAGCGCGCATGGGTGCCTCAGCCTGGGGCTGCTCGCTGCCGCGAACGAGGACATGACGAAAGCCCTCTCGCTCTACGAGAAATCCTGCGACGGCGGCTGGGCACCGGGCTGCCATCAACTGG
>PMKG01000022.1 GCA_003157675.1 Acidobacteriota bacterium | reverse complement strand
CTCGTCGACGATGCCGACGATGACCGATCGGACCGGGCCGTCCACCGAGCCGGTGACCTGCCGGGCTCCGTTTCCCTCGTCGAGCACCAACACGCGCTCACCCACGCCCGCATCCACCGCATCGACCGCGACGAGGTAACTGCCCGTCCGTCGGCGACCGCCGTCCTCGCGCTCGACGATCAGCAGCTTTTTCGCGCGGTAGAACTCGTGCGCGATCGTCGAATGGATGGTGCCGGTCACTGTCCCGAGAATCATGGCACGTCTCGTTCCACGGCGTCCACGATGCCGATAATCGCGTGATCGACCGGGACGAACCACGGATCGAGCGCCAGGGCGGCCTCGCGGCCCCCCTCGTAGTAGACCAGCTCGTCGGGGCCCGCCATCCGCGTCGCGTCGGCCGCCACGATCGTGCGCCCCTCGGGCCGCCCCGCCTTGTCGAGCGGCTGCACGAGAAGCATCGGCACCCCCTCGAGGCCGGTGTAGACGGACGCGGGCACGACCGAGCCGACGACCCGTCCGAGCAGCATCAGCCGACCTCCCCGTCGAGTTCGAGCAGGGCCGCCGATCCGAACGACGTCCCGCCGCCGATCTGCCTCGCGAGCGCCTCGTGGGGCGACGAGATGATCGTGTGCCGCACCTCCCCGCCCTGCTGCCGCAAGTAGTCCACGACGATCCCCACCGCCGCCTCGATGTCCGGCAGGTCGCCCTGGTAGATGCTCACGCCCTTGCCCGACAGGCCCGAATCGGCCAGGCGGAGCTCGACGAGCTCCACCGGCGTGCCCTTCAGGGCCAGCTCGGCGGCGCGGATGTTCGAGGCCACCGTGTCGGTCTCGATCACCGCCAGCGCGCCGCTGCCCGCCGAACGGCGTCCGCCGAGCACCGCGTCGTAGACCCGCGGGTGCACGTCGGCGAGCAGGAGGTGATCGAGCACGTTCTCCCCCGCCCGGGAGAGGCCTTCGGCGAGCGACTCCTCGACCGACGCCGTGCTCCCCCCGATGAGCGTGAGGAACCGGCCGCGGGTGATCGTGCCCGACTTGATGAACGCGATCGGCGCCTTCTTCAGCATCGCGTCGGTCGCGTCGATCCCGGCCGGGATGTCGCGGAACTCGATGACCGCCAGGGCAGGTGCTTTCTTCATCACGTGATCCTGAAGTGGTCGACCATCACGCAGCGCCGCCAGCGTGAGAACGACCGCGGCCCGGTCAGGCCGTCGCCAGTCGGGCTCGCGATGGTGAACGACGCGTAGCCCTCGGCGTCGAGACCGAGACCGGCCTGCGATCGGCCGTTCTTCACGAAGATGCTGCAATCGCACTCGCGCGCCATCCGGCTCAGGCTGTCGATGTTGGTCGAGTGCATGATCGCGCTGTGGCGGTTGCCGCCCTCGACCCTGACGGCCAGGTCGATCGCGGCGTCCACGTTGGGGACGCGGCAGACCGGCAGGATCGGCATCATCTGCTCGGTCCACAGCAGCGGGTGGTGCTCATCGACCTCGACGATGCCGAGGCGGACCGAGTCGGGCACGTGCATGCCGATATGCTGCAGGATGACGCTCGCGTTCTTGCCGATCAGGGCCGGGTTGACGTGCGCGGGCCGGGCCGGTCCCTCGGTGCTCGTGAAGATGACCTTCTCGAGCTGCGCCAGAAGCCGCTGGTCGATGAGTACGGCGCCGGCCGTCGTCATGGCGCGGATCAGGGAATCGGCCGCGCTCGAGACGACGAGCACTTCCTTCTCGTCGGTGCAGATGATGTTGTTGTCGGTGGAGGCCCCCAGGACGATGTCCCGGCCGGCCCTGTCGAGGTGCGCCGTCTCGTCGACCACGACCGGCGGGTTGCCCGGGCCGGCGCAAATCGCGCGCTTGCCGCTGGCCATGGCGGCCTTAACGACCGCCCCGCCGCCGGTCACGACGACCAGGCGGACGCCGGGGTGCCGCATCAGCTCCTGCGCCGTCTCGATCGTCGGGTTCGCCACGCAGGTGACGACGTCGGGCGGTCCGCCCGCCGCGCGGATCGCCCGATTGAGCAGCGCGACCGTCAGGATCGAGCAGGCCTTCGCCGAGGGGTGCACGTTGAAGACGACGGCGTTGCCGGCGGCCAGCATCCCGATCGCGTTGCAGATGATCGTGGACGTCGGGTTGGTGACCGGCGTGATCGCGCCGATGACGCCGAACGGTGCCGGCTCGATGAGCGACAGGCCGTGGTCGCCGGTCACGGCCCGGGGGCGAAGGTCCTCGAGCCCCGGCGTCTTCTCGGTGACGAGGAGGTTCTTCACCACCTTGTCCTCGACGCGCCCGAGGCCGGTCTCCTCGTGCGCCGCCTTGGCCAGCGCGGCCGCCTGCTCGATCATCGTCTGGCGGATCGAGGCGAGAATCCGCGCCCGGGTCGCGAGCGGCAGCCGCACGAACAACGGCTGTGCCCGGCGGGCCGCGGCGACCGCCTCGTCGACGGTGGCGTAGGCGCCCGTTCCGGCGTCGCCAGACAGGCCCTCGCCGGGGCGCCGCTCCGCGGCCTGGCCGGCGGTGGGCGCGGTCGCGCCGGGCGGAGACGCGAGATCCGCCACGATGCGTCGGGCGATCGTGTCGATGTCGCGATCTGAGAGGCTGGCCATGAGGCTACTTCTTGTACTTCGTCTCGCTGCCGAGGCTCCAGCTGTCGACGATGGCCATCACGACCGCGTCGACGGGCCGCTTGTCGGTCGCGAGCGTCTGCCGGGCGGAGCTGCCGGAGGCGACGAGCACCATCTCCTCGGGACCCGCGCCGACGGCGTCGGCCGCGACGAGCGGCACGCCTATGTCCTGCCCGTCCTCGTTCACCGGGCGCACCAGGAGCAGCTTGAGCCCGTCCAGGCTCGTCTCCTTGCGCGTGGCGACAACGGTGCC
>PMKG01000224.1:181-4606 GCA_003157675.1 Acidobacteriota bacterium | reverse complement strand
CGACGGCAATCGCCAGTTGGTGCGCGGCGCCGTCCTCGACGACGTGGAACTGGCCGGGCACGAGGTCGGTGACGAAGCGGCCCGAGGCGTCGGTCACCGTGACGGCGAGCGAGACGATGTCGATGCCGGCACGGAACGAGGGCGTCTGGCGCGTCGCGGCGCCCAGCCATCCGCCGGCCACCGCCAGGACCGCGGCGGTCACGGCGGCGCACGCCGACGCGGCCCGGCCCCGCCCGGGCATCGCTGCCTGACGAGGACCGGCGTTCCGCGGGCGGTCAGACCGGGCTGCCGGACGCTGACCTCGATCTTCTTCGGGGGAATGATCGACTCGGGCCGCCCGTAGGTGATCCGGTACTGGTTGGCCAGCTCGTCGGCCAGGTGGCTGAGCGCGTCGTCGATCGCCATGCTGCTCAGCAGGAGCGCCCGCGTGCCTCCGGTGGCACTGGTGGCCGCGTCGAGGAACATCTCACGGTTGCGCTGGCCGAAGTCGGCGAGGTTCGGCGTGGCGATATTGAACACCATCGCGTCGAACGTGGCGCCCGACGCGCGGACGGCCGACACGGCCTGTTGGTAGTCCTGATCGCTGAACTCCGACCCGCCGTCGGTGATGGCGACGATGACCGCCCGTTCGAAGTCCAGCTTGGCCAGCCTGTCGCACGTCTCCTCGACCGCCTGCAGCAGGTAGGACCCGCTGCCCGCGATCGGGAAGACGCGATCGACGCCCTTCTGGAGCAGTGGCATGTCGCGGGTGTAATCGGTGAAGACCGTCGGCCGCTCGCCGAATCCGATGATGGCCACGCGGTTGCGCTCGGCCATCCGCTTCACGAAACCGGCGAGGGCGCGTCGCACGTCGGGAATGTAGGGCGCCGCGGCCTGCGACGTGTCGACGAGCACGGACAGCATGATCGGCTCGGTCGCCTTCTCGGCGCGGACGACCTCGCGGGCGACGCCGTCCTCGCGGACCACGAAATCGGCGGCGGACAGGTTGGTGACCGGCGCGCCGTCCTTGTTCAGGACGCTCACGTACATCAGGTGATCGGTCGACCGGGAGGCCCGCGTCTGCGCGGCGAGCCGCGGCGAGGTCGCCGCCGCCACCAGGCCGCACGCGACGACGAGCGCGACGACGGTCAACGAGCGCAGGATCCGCGGCAGACGCACAAAGCTGGACATGGGCTTCTCCCCAGTTGGCAGGCGCTGGCCGAGCAGGTTCAGTATAGGGCCCGGTCGGACCGGGGGTCAAGGAGGCGGCGTGACGAAAACCCGTTGATAGTCAATTACTTGCGGCTAAAGGACTGTGGTGGATAGAGTGTGCGCCGTTTCTTGACACCCCCAGGGTGGCATGCTATAAACACCCGAGATCATTGCTCGATCACGCTGCTGCTCTCGTGTGTCTCGCTGATGGCGAAGCGGGTCCCTGGGCGGTGCCGTGCGAGGGTGACGGCCCTTCGCACCACCGGGGCCTCACTCCGGCTGCAGCGCGGCGACTGTCGCTGCGGGCGCGGCGTGCCTCCCCGGACGCGGGTTCAGCTTCGTTCCATAACTTGCCGTGACGCTCGATCATGCTCGAAGCCTACATCCCTGTCGTGCTCTTCGTGCTGGTGGCGATCGGGTTCGCCATCGTAGCGTTGCTGCTGGCCTGGCTGATCCGGCCCGAGCGCTACGGCAAGGTGAAGTCCGAGCCGTACGAGTGCGGCATCGAGACGCGCGGCGACGCACGCGACCGGTACAGCATCCGCTACTACATCATCGCGATGCTGTTCGTCGTCTTCGACGTGGAAACGGTGTTCATGTTCCCGTGGGCGGTCATCATGCACCAGCTGAAGCTGTTCGGCCTGGTGGAGATGATCGTGTTCCTCTTCATCCTCATCGTCGGCTACGTCTACGCCTGGAAACAGGGCGCGCTCGAGTGGGCGTAGACCGCGTGGCGATGACCGGCGGCGCGCTCGCCGCCCTAGCTCGAAGCGACTTCCATGGCTGACATCGCGAAGACCGAACCCGCGGGTGCGACGCCCGCGGCCCCGGCGCCCGCGGCCCCCGCGCCGAAGCCGGCCGCGGTGGCTCCGAAGGTCGAGAAGGCTCCGCCGGCTCCGCCAGGGCCGCCCGACCCGCCGCCGCCCGCCGACGTGCCGATTCCCGAGTACATCCGGGCGCTGCAGGAGGCGCTCCCCGGCGCCGTCACCCAGATCAGTTACTGGGTCGGCGACTGGACGGTGATCGTCGCCGCGCCGCGGCTGCTCGAGATCGCCCGCTACCTGCGGGACGACTCGGGGACCCGGTTCGACTACTGCTCGGACGTGACGGCGGTTGACTGGCTGGGGCGGACGGGCGAGCGGTTCGACGTCGTGTACTCCCTGTATTCGACGGCCCTCCGGATGCGCGTGCGGGTCAAGGCCCGCGTGGCGGACGGCGACGCCGTGCCGTCGGTCGCGGGCGTCTGGGCGGCGGCGAACTGGCTCGAGCGCGAGGTCTGGGACATGTTCGGGATCCGGTTCGACGGCCACCCGGACCTACGGCGGATCCTGATGCCGGACGAGTGGCAGGGGCACCCGCAGCGCAAGGATTACCCGCTCGAGGGACCGGGCGAGCTGCTGCTCGAGAGCCCGCAGGAGTGGTTGAAGGTGCGGCAGTCGGTCAACGAAGCGGAGATCGAGTAAATGGAACCGGACGTCGCCCGCCCGATGTTCGACACCGACGAACTCGTCATCAACATGGGGCCGCAGCACCCGGCCACGCACGGCGTCCTGCGCGTGGTCCTGAAGCTGGATGGCGAGAAGGTCGTCGATGCGGACGTGGTCATCGGCTACCTCCACCGGGGGGTCGAGAAACTCACCGAGAACCGCGACTGGACGCAGATCATCCTGCTGACCGACCGGCTGGACTACGTGGCCTCGGCGGCGGCGAACCTCGCGTACGTCGAGACGGTCGAGAAGCTGATGTCGCTCGAGGTGCCGCGGCGCGCCCGCTACATCCGCACGATCCTGGCCGAGCTGCAGCGGCTGGCGAGCCACCTGGTCTGGCTCGGCAGCCACGCGATGGACATCGGCGCGGTGACGGTCTTCCTCTACTGCCTGCGCGAACGGGAGCTCATCCTCGACCTGTTCGAGGAGTTTTGCGGCGCGCGCCTGACGTACAACTCGATGCGGATCGGCGGGCTTCCCCAGGACCTGCCGCCGGGCTGGGACAAGAAGGTGCTCCAGTTCTGCGACATCCAGATGGAGAAGCTGCAGGAGTACGAAACGCTGCTCACCCAGAACCGGATCTGGCTGGAGCGGACGAGAAACGTCGGCGTCATCTCGGCGGCCGACGCCGTGGCGGTCGGGCTGTGCGGGCCGCCGCTGCGCGGATCGGGCGTGGCGCGCGACGTCCGCAAGGACGAGCCGTACGCCGCCTACGCCGACATGGAGTTCGACGTGCCGGTCGGCACGCGCGGCGACACCTACGACCGCTACCTGGTGCGGCTCGAGGAGATGCGGCAGTCGGTGCGCATCGTCCGGCAGGCGATCGGCGGGTTGCCCGAGGGGCCGGTGATGGGCAAGGTGCCGC
Source organism: Acidobacteriota bacterium (assembly GCA_003157675.1). Taxonomy (GTDB): domain Bacteria; phylum Acidobacteriota; class Vicinamibacteria; order Vicinamibacterales; family Fen-181; genus FEN-299. The sequence goes on along the minus strand of PMKG01000224.1, from coordinate 1,063 downwards.
GGATCCTCAAGCCGCCGGCCGGCGAGACCTACCACGCCAACGAGTCGCCGAAGGGCGAGATCGGGTACTTCATCGTGAGCGACGGCAAGTCGACGAGCCCCTACCGGCTTCGCGTGCGCCCGCCGTCGTTCTGCAACCTGCAGGCGCTGCCGCGGCTGGTGCGGGGCCACCTGGTGGCGGACGTCATCGCGCTCATCGGCACGATCGACATCGTGCTTGGAGAAGTGGACCGGTAACCGGCTGACGGAAACGCATGATTGACCTGCTCGTCATTCCGCTCATCAAGATCGTCATCGTTCTCACCGGGGTGCTGGTCACGGTGATGTACCTGGTGCTGCTCGAGCGCAAGGTCCAGGCCTGGGTCCAGGTGCGACTCGGGCCGATGCGCGTCGGACCGCACGGCGTGCTGCAGCCAATCGCCGACGTGCTGAAGCTGTTCATCAAGGAGGACCTGACGCCGGTCCGGGCCGACAAGGCGGTCTTCACGCTGTCGCCGATCATCGTGCTGGTGCCGGCGATCATCGCCTTCGCGGTCATTCCGTTCGGGGGCAAGGTCAACTTCTTCGGCAAGCTGGTTCCCCTCTACGTCGCCGACATCAACGTCGGCCTGCTCTACGTCGTCGCCGTCGCGTCGATCGGCATCTACGGCATCATCCTCGCCGGCTGGTCGTCGAACTCGAAGTACTCGCTGCTCGGCGGCCTGCGGGCGTCGGCGCAGCTCATCAGCTACGAGGTCGCGGTGACGCTGACCTTCGTGAGCGTGGTCCTGGCGTCGGGCAGCCTGAGCATGGTGAGCATCGTCGAGGCTCAGAACGCCAACGGCGTCTGGTTCGCCTTCGTGCAGCCGATCTCGCTGTTCATCTACTTCGTCGGCGGCCTGGC
>PMKG01000224.1:0-163 GCA_003157675.1 Acidobacteriota bacterium | reverse complement strand
ACGCTGTTCTTCGGCGGGTGGCTGGCGCCGTTTGCCAACGTGTCGTTCCTGAAGTTCTTCGGCCTGGTGCCAGGCTGGATGTGGTTCGTCGTCAAGACGTTCCTGCTGCTCTACGTGTTCCTGTGGATCCGCGCGACGCTGCCGCGCTACCGCTACGACCAGC
>PMKG01000113.1 GCA_003157675.1 Acidobacteriota bacterium | reverse complement strand
GCACGACGAGCAGCAGAGCGCCGGTGTACCCGTGCGCAAGCGCGTCGAGCGGCTGTGCCCACCCGCCTCCCGACAGTTCGAAGGGGCCTACTTCGTCGATCACCACCACGTCGGATCCGCGGGCGTCGTCGGTCAACGCGCGTCGGCCGAGCGCGAGCCCCTCCGGTGAGAACGCGAAGCGGCTCCACCGGGCGTGGGGGCCGCCGGGACTCCCCTGCTCACGCGCCAGCGGGACCTGCTCGCCAGTCGCGAGGTTGACGAGATCGAAGCCGGTCCGCCGACCGTCCGTCAGGATGCCCGGCGCCAGGATACCGGCCACGCGCACGCCGCGCGCGCGCAACCGTTCGGTGACGGCCCGAGCCAGCGTGGTCTTGCCCGACCCCGTGGCGCCGGTGATCACGACGGCCGACCGCGCGGTGGAATCCGCGCTTCCGGCCGCGACGAGGAGGCCGGCGGTCTGAAGCAGGTTCGCGGCGAGCTGTCCCGGCCGGCGCCAGAGGTGGCGCTGCTCAGCCAGCGCCGAGGTGAACGCGGGCAGGGCGGCGAAGGCGACGCCCAGGGCGTCCGAGAGTCCGCGCAGGCCCCGGCGCTCGACGAAGGCGAGGATCGACGGGTTGCGCAGCTCGACCGAGATTGCGGTGAATCCGAACAGCACGATCGTCGCGCGCAGCACCATGGCGGCCCCGGCGGAGAGGCCGTCGATCATGCCGGCGAGGCCGTGGCGCACGCCGCCGAACAGGAGGCCGGCGAGCAGCATCACCACCGCGAACTCGATCCACAGCGACGGCCGGCGAATCCGGACGGCGGCCCGCGGGTAGGTGCGCAGCACGACGGCCGAGAAGACGGCGGCGTAGATCGCGCTCGCCCAGAGCGGCAGCAGGCCCACGCCGGCCATCCCCGCGACCATCGCCACGGCGAAGAGCGCCAGCCGCGTGAGCGACCACTGGCCTTCCGCGGTGATGGGCGGGCCGGGGAACCAGGCGCCGCCCGTCACGGCCGCCGGGATGGCCGTACCTGCCGTGGCGGCCCGGCGCGCGATGCGCAGGCCGAACACCGCGGCGGCAACGCCGGTGCACATCTCGAGGCCGACCAGCGTCGCGATTAGATCGAACGGCCCGAACGACGAGACGCCGAGCGACCGCGAGGCGTAGGCATAGGCGTCGACGTACAGGCGCACGACGTCGGTGCCGAACCCGACGAGCGCGTTCAGCACGCGCTGGGCCATCGACCAGGACACGGCGAGCGCGCCGCCGACCAGGTACCCCGGCACGCGACCCCGGAAGATCCGGACCGAGGACTCGAGCAGGATGCCCTCCATGAGGATGCCGATCATCGGGCCGAGGATCACCGCGCTCGGCGAGACCGACTTCATGAGGGCGCAGACGAGGGCGGTACGCCAGATGAGCCCCTTCTCGGGCCACGCGCGGTGGCTCGCCGTCAGGATGGCCACGCCCACCGCGCTCAGCAGGCTGCCCGCAAAGGGAATCCTCAGGTTGTGGAGGAAGCTGCCGACGACAATCTCGATCGCGGCCCACAGGCTGCCGTAGACGGCGGCACGCTGCCAGAGCCGGATCACGCGGCTGCTCATCGCGCCATCGTATCGCGACTCAGGGTCGGCACGGGCACGGCCGTCAGCCCCCGGTCTCCCAGGAAAACAGCGCCCACTTCATCGGCGCGGCCGGGGGGCGGCCGCGACGCTCGTCGAAGTACGCCGCCAGGCGAGGCACTTCTTCGACGGTCAGGCCGCCGAGCAGCCGGTCGATCCGCGCGCGGAACTCCTCGAAGTCGGCGGCCTCGGCCAGGCGGTTCTCGCCGGGAAGGTAGTCGAGCGTCGGGTGGAGCCCCAACTCGTGCAGGAGCCCGACGACGCACAGGTTGTCGGGCAGCGCGGACGCCTCGCGGCCGATGGCGCGCCGCACGTCGTCGCCGACCAGGTGGCCGTCGGCCGGATAGGTCAGGTAGACGCGCCGGCGGGCCACGGCGTGGAGCTTCAGGACCGCGGCTTCGAGGTCCGGCACCGCGGTGGATCTCGACGCGACCACGACGTCGCAGACGGGCACGTCGGTCCAGTCGTCATCCCAGGAGTGGAGGATCGGCGTGGCCGTCGTGAGACCGCGGGCCCGTGCGTTCTCGACGAACGCGGAGAGCATGATCGGGCTGTGGTCGAGGCCGTAGACGTGGGCCAGCCGCGGCGCCGCCGAGAGGGCGATGGTGCCGGGGCCGCACCCGACGTCGAGCAGCGTCGAGCAGCCGGAGAGGTCCATGCGCGCCAGGAACGTGCGGACGTAGGGCGTGTCGAAGCCGCGCTCGCTCATCGTCGCGGCGCGGCCGTCCCAGTAGTCGGGCGAGCGTTCCGGCCGGCCGGCGGTCCGGACACGTTCGCGGTAGTAGCCGGCAAAATCGAACGTTGAAGGGTCCATGAATCTAGTCGGTGGCGGCGTCTTCGTCCGGCAGGACGATCTCGAATACCGTTTCGACGCCGGGCAGGCTTCGGACGCCGATCCGGCCGCCGTGACGTTCGACGATCGTCTTGACGATCGACAGGCCCAGGCCGCTGCCGGCCGTGTCCGATCCTTCCGAGCGCGAGGCCTCCGCCTTGTAGAAGCGGTCGAAGATGTGCGGCAGGTGCTCGGGCAGGATGCCGGTGCCGTTGTCCTGCACCGACAGGGCCACGCCGTCCTTCCGTCTCTCGACGTCGAGCAGGATGCGCCCGCCGGACGGCACGTGGCGCAGCGCGTTGGCCGCGAGGTTCTGCAGCGCCTGCTCGAGGCGCATCGGGTCGGCGCGCACGAGGATGGTCTGATCGCCGCGGGATTCGAGCGTCACGGCGCGCTCTCCGGCCGCGTGCCCGTGACGCTCCAGCACCCGGGCGAAGATCGGCCCGATCGGCACGTCCTCGAGGCGAAACTCGCCGCCGCCGGCCTCGAGCCTGGCGAGGTCGAGCAGGTCGCCGACGATCCGCTCGAGGCGCAGCGATTCCTCCCGCACGACCCCCAGGTAGCGGGTGCGCGTGGAGTCGTTGAGCGCGATCGACGGCATCTCGAGCGTCTCGAGGTAGCCGCGAATGGCGGTCAGCGGCGTCATCAGCTCGTGGGAGACGTCGGCGAGCAGCTGACGGCGGACGCGATCGGACACCTGCAGGGCCTCGGCGCGCTGGGTGAGGTCGTCGGCCATCCGGTTGAAGGCCCGCGCCACGCCGGCGATCTCGTCGCCCCCCGTCTCGGATGCCCTTGCGGAGGTGTCGCCCGCGCCGAGCCGGGTGGCCGTGGCGGCCAACTCCTGCAGGCGGCGGTTGGCCGGCCGGAAGACCAGCACCGAAGCGAGCGCCCCGACGCCCGTGACGAGCGCCAGCGCGATCAGCAGCATCACCGGGCCGATTTCGCGCGCCACGAATTCCGACGGCCGCCCGGCCTGCACGAGGACGGTGCCGACCGTCTGCCCGTGCACGACGACCGGCGCCGCGGCCATGCGGCGGACGCGCAGCATGCCCCGTCCCTCGGGACTCGTCAGCGGCGGCGGGCCTCCCATGCCCGGCGGGCGCTGGCGCAGGCGCCGCACGAGCCGCCGNNGCCTCGATCTCGGCGCCGACGCCCGCCGCCACCGTGGACGCGAACGCCTCGAGCGCGGGCACCGACACATCGCGCTCGGCGCGGACCACGACGACGAGGAAGAGACTGGCCTGGATGACGAGCGTGAGGCCGAGGAAGCACACGAATCCGAGCGCGATTCGCCAGTAGAGACTGCGGTACCAGGCGCGTTCGGGCATGACCGGTCACACGTCCGCGAGCTTGTAGCCGACGCCCCACTGCGTGAGCACGAGCGTCGGACTTGCGGGATCCGACTCGATCTTGTGCCGCAGGCGCTTGACGAGCGTGTCGACGCTGCGCTCGGTGACGAACGTGTCGCCCTTCCAGATCTTGGAGAGCAGCGCGGTGCGGCTGAAGACGATGCCCGGGTGCTCGGCGAACAGCAGCAGCAGGTTGAACTCCTGGTTCGTCAGGTCGACGTCGCGCCCCCGGACGCGCGCCGTCCGGCGCGCGGGATCGAGCTCCACGCCGTGCACCGCGACCGTGCGCGGCACCGGTTCGGTGGCGGCGGCGGCCGGTTCGGCTTCGGCGGCGGCCGCCGAGGCCCGACGGACGCGGCGCAACAGGGCGTGCGCCCTGGCCACCAGCTCGCGGACGCTGAACGGCTTGGCCAAGTAGTCGTCGGCGCCGCTCTCGAGCCCCAGCACCTTGTCCGCCTCCTCCCGCCGGGCGGTGAGAATCAGGATCGGGACGTCTCGGTTCTGTCCCTCGCGCCTGATGGCGCGGCAGACGGTCAAGCCGTCGAGACCGGGGATCATGAGGTCGAGCACGATCAGGTCCAGCTTCTGCTCGGCCGCGATCTGCAGGGCCTGGCGGCCGTCGCCGACCGGAATGCAGATGTACCCCTCGAGCTGCATGTGCAGGCACACCAGCTCGCGGATGTGCGCCTCGTCCTCTACGACCAGCACCGTCGTCGCCATGGTCATTCCCCGTCCGACCGCGCCGGCGCGATCATGATTGCCCAATTTGACGGTCCCGAGGAGCCCGTTTGCCCGCTGTCACACTTGTTTCACAAGCTTGCCACCGGGCCGACACCAACGGCTTGTCTATCCTGTCAGAATCAACACGAACGCCGGAGGGCGCAATGACAAAGAATAGCAAGGTTCGGACGTTCGCGGGACTCGCGATTGCCGCGGCGGTGGTCGGCTTCATCGCCGTGGGGGCCAGCTTCGCGCAGCAGCCGGCCGGCCCGCCGAGCGGTGGGATGATGATGGGCCGGGGCCCCATGGGCGGGCACGGTCCGATGGGCGGCCCGTTCATGGCGATCCGACGGGGCCTGGCGCAGCTCGGTCTCACCGACCAGCAGAAGACGCAGATCAAGGCGATCTTCACCGGCCACAAGGCGGACATCCAGGGCTTCGCGGCGAGAATGACGCCGGCGCGGCAGGCTCTCAACGGCGCCATCTGGAGCGGCGCCGACGAGGCGACGATCAGGGCGAATGCCGCCGACGTGGCCGCGGTGCAGGCCGACATGGACGTGTTCCGAGCGACGGTCCACGCGCAGGTGTTCGCGGTGCTGACGCCCGACCAGCAGGCCAAGGCGAAGCAGCTGCAGCAGCAGGCGAAGGCGCGCGGCATGGGCCGCCGAATGGGCCGCGGCATGGGCCCGGGCTTCTGAACTGCCCGCAAGATCGGATCGGGACGGATTTCACACACGGCGATCAACAGGCGCAGGAACTGAGATTCGTCCCGGTCCCGCTACTTCCCCGTCAGGCCGCTCACCGCGCGTCTCGCCAGTTCGTTGCTCGGGTTGATCCGGAGCGCTTCGCGGAACTCCGGGATCGCCTCCGCCACTCGATCCGCCTTGACGAAGGCCAGCCCGAGGTTGATGTGCGCAGCCTCGAAGCTCGGGTCGATCTTCACCGCCTCGCGTAATTCCCGGATCGCCTCGTCGAACCTGCCCTGCTCGGTGAGGATGGCGCCGAGATTGTTGTGCGCGTCGGCCCGCCCCGCCTGGAGCCGGATCGCGTCCTCGTAGTGCGCGATCGCCTCGGCCGCCTGGCCTTTCGCCGTGAAGGTGAGCCCGAGTTCGACGTGCGGGTCGGCCGCCCCCGGCTCGAGCTGCACGGCTCGCGTGAAGTGCACGACGGCCTCGGCCAGCCGCCCCTTGCCTCGAAACGCCACGCCCAACTGCATGTGGGCCGAGTACTCGTCCTGGTGGAGTTCCACCATCGAGGCATGCGTGTACAGGGACACGGAATCCTGCCAGTGCCAGACCTGCGCGCGCGCCGTCACCGCGCAGGCCGCAACCACGCCGACCGAGACGGCCGCCAGCAGGACGGGCCGCCAGCGCCGGCGAGGCACGATCTCGGCGACGCCCCACACCGCCATCACGAACAGGCCAATCGAGGGGAGATACATGAATCGATCGGCGCGCGCCTGGTTGCCAGCCTGCACGAGGCCGATGACCGGCACGAGCGTCGCCAGGTACCAGAACCAGCCGACCGCCAGCCACGGCCACTGTCTCCATCGAACGATCACGGCGGTCGTCACGCCTGCCAGCAGGACGACCGAGCCGGCGATCGTCCATCCTGGGATGCTGTCGGGCATCGGATAGAAGAACGAGAGGCCCGCCGGCCAGACCGTCATCCTGATGTATTCCGCGTAAGAGACGAGCGCGTTCCCAACCCGGAGGCCGGGACCGAGCGACGCCAGGTCGCCGACGGCGCCCTGGCGCAACTGAGCGAGAAAGGTCACGACGCCGGCGCACAAGGCGAGGACCACGAGCGGAAGCTTCTCCCAGAGCAGCGCGCGGAGCGGACGCTCGGCTGGCGACCGAGTCCCCGCCCCGTTGATCCGCAGCCGTCCGAGAGGCCAGACATCCGCCATCAGCAGGACGAGCGGCAGCGTCACCACCATGGCTTTCGACATCAGGCCCGCGACGAACGCCACCGTGACGATCGCGTAGCGCCGCCAGCCGGGGCGACGCACGTAGCCCAGATACGCCCACAGGGTGAGCATCCAGAACACGGCGCTCAGGACGTCCTTGCGCTCGGTGATCCAGGCGACCGACTCGACGTGCAGCGGGTGCACGGCGAACAGGGCGGCGACGACGGCACTGCGCCCGAGGCTGGCGGTGGCGCTCGCGAGCCACGTGAAGAGCAGCAGCGTCGCGGCCACGTGAAGCACGAGATTGGTCACGTGGTGCCCGTGCGGACCCTGGCCGAACACCTGCACGTCGGTCATGTACGACAGCCACACGGCCGGCATCCAGTAGCCGGCGTGCCCGGTGGTGAACGCCCACGCCACGGCTTGAGGAGTCAGGCCCCCGAGGACCTGGGAGTTCTCGAAGACGTACGACGGGTCGTCCATCTCGACGAAGTCGAAGTGGCGGACCGGGGCGAACACGCTGAGCGTGAGCACGACGAGCGCGACCGCCGCCGCGGCGGTCCACCAGGCTCGCGGCTTCCGGTCCTGACCCGGGACAGCGGTCGCGGCGTCTGTTGGGGGAATCGGCTTGACGGCGCCGCGCCTCTTGTCGCGTGTCTTCTGCATCCTTCTGAAGGCCCTTCGCGCATCAGATTATAGGAGAAGACGGTCCGTCGCGCGTCGCCACAAAACAGCTGGCCGTCATTCTGTGGCCCGCGGCGGGCGGTTAGTGGTAGGGTGTCACCGACACTCGACGGACCACCTGGCACTGACCACTCGCCGGCCGCCGCCGGCCGCCGATCATGTTCCGCGGAGCCCACGGCTTCATCCTCGTTGTTCTGACGCTCGTTTCCGGCATGGCCCGCGCCGGCGCGGTCGATCCTCGCCTCCCCGCTGCCGCGCCGACACGAATCGTCGGCCGCGTGATCGACGCGAAGACGCGCGCCGGCATCGGATCGGTGCAGGTGCGGCTGGACGGCATCACGGCCGTGGCGACCACGACCACCGACGGGGCGTTCGAGTTCGAGGACGTGGCGCCCGGGCGTCACGAGATCATCGTCTTCGTCGACGGATTCGCCGCGTGCGATCCCGTCGTCGTGACCGTGCGACCCGCGATCGACCTGCACATGGAGGTCGAGTACAGCCTCCAGATGACGACGGAAGTGCGCGGGACGGGGTCCGCGCCGCCGGCGAGCCCGCCGACGGTGTCGCTCGGCCCCGCTGAACTGACCGGCCAGCAGGTGGCATCGGCGATCGGCGGCCTCGGCGACGTGGCCAGAGTGATGCAGCTCAGGCCGGGCGTCGCGCCCTCGCAGGACAACCGGAATGACCTACTGGTCCGCGGCGGCGGCGCCTGGGAAACCTCCGTCCGCGTGGACGGCTTCGAGCTGCCGACCGGCAGCCACTTCGCCTGGCCCGGCAGCTCGGGCGGCGGGATCAGCCTGATCCCGTCGGGAAGCATCCAGAACGCGTCGCTCGACACCGGCGGCTTTTCGGTCGCCTTCGGCGAGCGGGCCTCGGGCGTGATGGACGTGCAGACCAGGACCGGGGCGCGCGACGCCGTCCGCGGGCGGATCGAGTTGACGGCGGGTGGGATCTACGGCCTGGCCGAAGGCCGGCTTCCCGCCCCCGACGGGCAATCGGGCTCCTGGATGGTGTCGGCGAGGCGCAGCATTCTCGAGATGGCGGTCTCGCGCGGCGACTCGCGAGCGGCCCCGAGCTACGTGGACCTGGTGGGAAACCTCGACGTGCCGCTGTCCCCGGTTCATCGCCTGCACGTGTTGGGGTTCGACTCGTCGGATGGCCTCGAGGTGAGCTGGACGTTGTCGGCCTCCGCGCTCACCGGAAAGGAAACGCTGCGTCTCGGCGGGGTGAGCCTGTCGAGCGCCTGGTCGGACAAGACCCGGACCGATGTCTCGGTGAGCTGGGCGTCGAACACCACGTCGCTCAGCGAGGTGCAGCAGACGGCCACGAGCTTCGTGAACGCGTCGCTCGAACGGTTCCTGCGCGTGCGCGGCGAGATCCGCCGGACGATCACGCCGCACGTGGTCGTCCTCGCGGGGGCCACGCTGAAGCGATCCGACGTGAACTTCAATCTGCAGGACGGCAGCTACCGCAACGAGTGGAACATCTGGGTGCCGGCGATCAAGGCGTCCTGGCGCGACACCGTATCGGACACGGCCGGATACGCCGAGGTCAACTGGATGTTCGGGCCGGCCGAGCTGACTGTCGGGGCGCGGGCGGATCACTCCGGCCGGACAGATCGCTGGTACGCCAGCCCGAGGACCCATCTCCAGGTCCGGCTCGGTTCGCGCTGGCGGCTGACGGGCGGCTGGGGTGAGTACCGTCAGGACATCCCGGATGTCTGGCTCGGCTCGAACGTGGCCAACCGGTCGCTCGATCCCGTCAGGTGCGTGACGATGACGAGCGGCGTCGAGGGCGCGCCGTGGCAGGGAGGCTCGTTCACCGTCGAAGGTTTCCGGAAGCGCTACACCGGCTACCCGATCGACCCGAGCGTGCCGTCGCGCGTGCTCGTCAGCGCGGGCGCCGATTTCGAGTCGCCGCTGGTGGGCATCCTGGCGCCCTCGGGCCGCGTCAATGCGGACGGCGTGGACACGTCGTTCTCGCAGGACTTCCGAGGCGCGCTCACGCTGGCGCTCGGGTATTCCTACTGGGACGTGCGCGAATTCAACCTCCTGCAGCAGTGGATTCGCGCCGATTACGACATCCGCCACCAGGCGCGCGTCTGGCTCGTCTGGCACAAGTCGAGGCGGTGGTCGGCCTCCGCCCTGTGGCGATACGCCGCCGGCCGGCCTTACACGCCGTACGACGTGACGGCGTCCCTCATCGCGGGCACCGGCCGCTTCGATCGCTCCAAGACCAACGCCGTGACCTACCCCGCCTACCACCGGCTGGATCTGCGCGCCGAGCGGGTCTTCACCACCAGACGTTCCGCGGTGACGCTGTTCGTCGAGGTCGACAACGTCTACAACCGGAACAACGTGTACATGTACGAGTGGTCCAAGGCGTTGAGAGGGGTCCAGCCGATCCTGCAGTGGGGCCTCACCCCGATCGGCGGCGTCCGGATCGACTTCTAAGACGCCGCTGCCAGGGATCACTGGCACGTGCTACTTCTTGATGGCGGGCGCACTCCTCTTGAGCGCGGCAAGATCCGACTGGCATTGGGCGAGCTTCGAAGTCTGGCTCTGCAACTTCTTCACGAACTCCTCGTCGGTGACGTAGTCGGCGGCGGCTGACTTGATCGCGTCATCGACATTGAGCCTGACGTTCGCCGCCATCGACCAGCGGAGGGCCACTCGCAATTCCTCGCGAAACGCGGACCTCGCCTTGATGCCGCACGCGTCCTCCGGCAACGTCTCGGCGGCTTGTTCGACCGCCTCGTTCCAGTGGTTCGCATACTGCTCCCACTCGGCAGATCCCGGCAGTTCCGCCCTGCGCGCCTTGAGCAGTCCGTCCACGTATGCGGCCAGGTCCGCGGCGGTCTTTGGCATTCGCTCCCTGTCACTCACTCTGAGCCCGCTGCCGATGTAGATCGCGGCGACGCCCTTCACGTAGACCAGGGACCACCCGGCGATGGTCACCACCCCTGGTTTGCCCGCGTCCGGATCCAGCGTCGACACGAACAGCACCACGTCGGCGTCGTCCCGGTTCACCGTGGAGGAAGCCACGGCCGAACGACTCAGCTGGTCGGCGATGGCTTGGACGAGCGACAGCCCCAGAGAGTCCTGGCCTGCGTGCGACACGAAGACACGAAGCTTCGGTTCGACGGGCACAGCGGCAGATGCTGGCGTCGGCAAGAGGAGTCCGCCGAGCACCACCAGCGTGGCCCACAGCAACCTGACACGAGACTGTCGCTCCATGAGATGCCTCTCGGAAAGGAATCAACCAATCGACCCGTCAGTCGAGTCACCACCCTGACCGTCTCAGTCGCCTCGACATCCTGAAGTAGGCGACCCACAAGCCGGCCGCGATGGCGAGCAGCAGGATGCGCTCCCACCAATCCTGGATCATCAGGCCCTGGAACCCGTGCCGATTGAAGGTCACCGTCAGCGGCAGCGTCGAGACGTAGATTGCCACGCCGAGCGTGATGGCGCGCCACCTGAGCCCCCGCTTGGTGCGGGAGAGCGCCTGCTGCTCGACCGACGGCGCCGGCAGCGTCACGGGCGGCAGGTCTCCCCGGCGCGCCTCGTCCACCTGCCTGGCCAGATCGGCGTCGGTTCTCAGCCACTCCTCGACCAGCGCGCGCGTGTCGGCGGTCGCCTCGCCGGACAGGTAGACGGTGAGCAGGTCCTGGACGACGTCACGTGTGATGTTCATGTGTGCCCCTACCTGCGCGGGCCTGCCCGCGTCCCGCCAGCCGCGCCTCGGCCAGCTTGAGGCGCGCCCGGTGCACCTTCACTTTCGCCGCCGTCACCGTGATGCTTAGCGCGGCGGAAATCTCCTCGTACGACACCTGCTCGTCCGCCCGCATCAGCAGCGCGGCGCGGTCGATCTCGGGCAGCGCGCCGAGCGCCGAGAGCACGACCGCCAGGTCGCTCTGGTCGCTCGCGCGTTCCTCCGGGCCCGGGCGCCCGTCGGGGGCCCGCGGGTCGAGCGGCTCGTGGCGCCGCTCGTCGCGCACGTGGTGCAGGAACAGGTTCCGGACGATGGTGAAGAGGTAGGCGCGGACCGTCGGCAGCTCCACCCGCTCCCAGGCTGTCCAGGCCCGGACGAATGCTTCGGAGACCAGGTCGTCGGCCAGGTCGGCGTCGCCGGCGAGATACAGCGCGAATCGCCGCAGGTCCCGGGCGTGCGCAGCGTAGATGCCCGCGAAATCCGCGAGCGGCGCCGACTCCCGGTCCGAAGCCTCGGTCATCCGCGTCCCCTCCTGACAGATCTATCCCGCGGCGAGCCGGAAGTTACCGGTGGAGGGAATCGGAGGGGGGATCCGCCAGGCGGTCCTTGCCCCGCGTGACCACCCACCAGATGATCACGGCGAGCACGCCGAAGGCCGCCCCCATGCTGCCGATGAACAGCCAGAGCGTGTGGTAGAGGATCGAGGTGGGCTCCATCCGCGCTTCCATCTCGAGCGGGTCGCCCTTGAGACGCTCGGCGAGCGCCTGATCCCACACGAGGATGTTGCCGCGCAGCAAGTTGTTCTCGCCGGCGTTGTGATAGGCGATCTTGCTCGGCAGGTGCAGCCGGAACCCGACGAGCTCCTTCCCGGTCCAGCCCACGTCGCCCACGGCCTTCTCGGCCGACTTGCCCAGGTCCTCGCGGAAGCGGAACAGGCCGTCTGTCCGGTCGAAGCGGACCGTCGCCCACGAGAACATCCGGTTGCCTGGCAGCTTCCGGACGTCAGCCACCTCGAGGCGGACGTGCGCGAACCGGCGCCCGTGCTGGCGCGAGCTGGACACGCGGACGACGTGGACGTCGGGCGACTCGAAGAGGGCCGCGATCTGGTCGCGATCGAAGCGGGCGGCAGGCTGGGTGTCGAGATCGACGCCGCGCAGCGCGACCAGCGCCGGGAGCGACGCGTTGACGTAGACGGTGGCCGACCCGTCGAGCGACAGGTAGAGGTCCTCGTCGTACTCGTACTGCTTGAAGAACTCCGGCGTGCGGCACCCGGCGGCCAGGACGACGAGCGCGACGGAGGCGAGCAGGCATCGGGCCGCGCTCCGGCGGCGCGGCGCTCCCACGTTCAGCATGTCGGCCAATGATAATATATTCGCAACACCCTCCACGCCTCGATCGGCCTCGCCCATGACGACCGAACGCCGGAACTCGTCGCGTCCCGTCCTGTTCCTCATCGACGGGAACTCGCAGGTCTACCGCGCCTACCATGCCATCCGCGGCCTGACCGGCCCGGACGGCCGGTCGACGGGCGCCGTCTACGGTTTCGTCGCGATGCTGCGCAAGCTCGTGACCGACCAGCGCCCGGATCTCATCGCCTGCGCGTTCGACCTGGCCGGCCCGACCTTCCGGTCCGAGATGGCCGCCGACTACAAGGCCAACCGCCCGCCCATGCCCGACGACCTGGTCGCCCAGATTCCGTACGTGCACCGCGCGTGCGAGGCGCTGGGCGTTCCGATCCTCTCGTGCGAGGGGTTCGAGGCCGACGACGTGATCGGGACCGTCGCGGAGCGGGCGGTGCGCGAGGGGTACCAGGTCGCCATCGTCACCGGCGACAAGGACATGTTCCAGCTGGTCGGCGACGGCGTACGCGTCTTCAACCCGAGGGACGACGGGACCTGGTACGACGCCGAGGGCGTGAGGGAGAAGTTCGGCGTGCCCCCCGAGTTCGTGGTGGACGTGCTGGCGCTCATGGGCGACGCGGTCGACAACATCAAGGGGGTGCCGGGCGTCGGCGAAAAAGGGGCGCGCGAACTGGTGACCTCCTTCGGATCGCTCGACGCCCTGCTCGCGCGGGCCGGCGAGATCCAGCAGAAGAAGTACCGCGAATCGCTCATCGCAAACGCCGACCTCGCCCGGCAGAGCCGCGAGCTGGCGCGGATCCGGCGCGACGCGCCGCTCCAGTTCGACGTCCCGTCGTTCAGATACCAGGGGCCGAATCAGCAGGCCTGCTTCGAGCTGTTCGGCGAGCTGGGCTTCCGGTCGCTGCTCAACGAGTTCGCGCCCACGACGGACACGGTCACGAAGGACTACGCGATCGTCGACGACCTCGAGGCGGTGCGCGCGCTCGCGGCCGAGCTCCGCGCGGCCGGCCGGTTCGCCCTCCGCACGCTCACGACGGCCGGACCGCTGGTCCGGGCCGACCTGGTGGGCATCGCCGTCACGACCGGCCACCGCCGGGCGCGCTACATCCCGCTGGCGCACCATGCGCTCGACGCCGGACCGCAGCCCGATCGCCGCGCGGCGATCGAGGTCCTCCGCCCGCTGCTCGAGGACCCGCAGGTCGGCAAGGTCGGGCACGATCTCAAGCTCGACGCCATCGCGCTCGCGCGCTACGGTGTGACGCTCCGGGGCCTCTCGTTCGACACGATGCTGGCCAGCTACCTGCTCGACGCTACGCGCTCGTCGCACCCGATCGAGCAGTGCGCCCTCGACCATCTCCAGTACCGCGCGATCGCCGAGGAGGACGTGCTCGGCCGCGGCGCCAGGGCGCTCGGGATGGACGAACTGCCACCGGCCGCCGTGCTCGACTTCGCCGGCGAACGCGCGGACCTCGCCTGGCAGCTCGCCGACCGGCTGGCCCCCGAGCTCGGGACGAGCGGCCTCGAACCGGTCTACCGCGAGCTGGAACTGCCGCTGGTACCAGTGCTCGCCGAGATCGAGCGGGCCGGCATCAAGGTCGATACCGGCGCGCTCGGCCGCCTGTCGGAGCGGCTCGAGCGGGAGCTGGCGGCCCTGAGCGCGAGGATCTACGAGCGGGCCGGCGGACAATTCAACATCAACTCGCCCGCGCAGCTCTCCGAGGTCTTGTTCGAGAAGCTGAAGCTGCCAGCCGGGAAGCGCACGGGGAAGACCAGGACGGCTTCGACGGCGGTGGAAGTGCTCGAGGAGCTGGCGGCCGTCCACGAACTGCCGCGCCTCGTGCTCGACTGGCGCAGCCTGCAGAAGCTCAAGGGCACCTACATCGACGCGCTGCCGCAGCTCGTCAATCCGGAGACCGGGCGCGTACACACCTCGTTCAACCAGGCGGTGGCGGCGACGGGGCGCCTCAGCAGCAGCGATCCCAACCTGCAGAACATCCCCGTCAGAAGCGAGCTCGGCCGGGAGATCCGCGCGGCGTTCGTCGCCGAGTCGGGATGCCTGCTGGTGTCGGCCGACTACTCGCAGATCGAATTGCGGGTGCTGGCGCACCTCGCCGGCGACCAGACGCTCGTCGAGGCGTTTCTCCGCGGCGAGGACATCCACGACCAGACGGCGCGCCGCGTGTTCGGCGAGGAGAGCGGCCTCGACCCGCACGAACTGCGGCGCCGGGCCAAGATCATCAACTACGCGCTGCTCTATGGGAAGACGGCCTTCACGCTCGCCAAGGACATCGGCGTGTCGCAGCAGGCGGCGCAGGCGTTCATCGACGCGTACTTCGACGGCTTCCCGGGCGTCCGCCGCTTCATCGACAACCTGCTCGAAGAGGCCCGCCGCACCGGCGTCGTCCGGACGATGACCGGCCGCCAGCGGCTGGTGCCGGAGATCACGAGCCACAACGGGCAGGTGCGGGCGGCGGCCGAACGCGTGGCGGTCAACCTCCCGATCCAGGGCACTGCCGCCGACATCCTCAAGCGCGCGATGATCGACGTGCAGCAGGCGCTCGAGCGGCGGCGGGCCACCGGCGCGCGCGCGCGGATGATCCTGACCGTCCACGATGAACTGGTGTTCGAGGTGCCCGAGGCCGAGGTGGACGAGGTCCTCCCCCTGGTGAAGGCGGGGATGGAAGGGGCGATGCGCCTGTCGGTGCCGCTGACGGTTGACGTGGGCGTCGGCACCAACTGGCGGGACGCGAAGCCGTAGAAGGCTCAGGGCCGAGGGCTCATGGCTCAAGCCCAGAGACCTCAAGGCTCAGGGCTCTCGGGGCCCTGGGGCCGCCTGAGCCTTGAGTCCTGAGCCCTGAGTCGTCGTGGGCCGCCCGAGGCACGAGGGCGGCGTCTACTTATTCGGCCAGTCCTTCTTGACCGCCTCCCACGACGCGCGCAGCACCGCAGTCACCCGTTCCCGGTCGGTGTCGGTCGATGCCATCAGCCGGACGCGCTCAGGAAGGATCGCCTGCAGCACCAGCTGGTCGATGTCCGCGCGCAGGGCGCGACCCTGGTCTTCGGCCAGGGGGGCCCTGATCCAGGCCGCGACGGCAGCATCCCACGCGTGGGTCAAATCCCCTAAATATCGACAGGACGCCGCCAACCAGTAAGCTGCGGCCGAAGACCCCGGTATTCGCCCTAATGCAACGGTCGCCCGCTCGCGAACGGCCTCATAGAGCTGCTCCCGGTTGCCGGCCGCGCCCGACTGGGCCTGCCGGTCCAGCGACGTGGCCCACCAGTCGAAAACACGGTCGAAAGTGACCGGTCCCAGCTCATCCCCTCTATCGAGGACGCTCCCGAACAGCTCGGCCGCCGGCCCGAACCCGTCGTCCAGGTAGAGCGCCTCGCCGAGGCCGATCAGGTAATCCGTGCGATCCCGGGGGGACAGGCGGGAGGGCTGGATGTCGCCCAGTGCCTGGCGCGCCGACAGGAGAGCGGAGCGGTCGGTCGTCTTCCTGAACAACTCCAGGTAGGACCGCGCGACCAGGAGGTTGGCCGCGTCGGCCATGGGGGTCGCTCGCAGGCGGCCGGCCGTCTCGATCGCCTGCTGATAGCGGCCCAGATTGTAGAGCTGACGGGCCGGATCGAGCCCCTGCTGGGCACCCGCTGGAGACGCCGCCAGGAGCCCCAGAAGGGCGGCCACCGAGACGCACACGCTAACCCTTTGCAGAGCATGGACTTGTGTGTGTTGACAGCCCGGCATTTGATATAATCCTCTCGCCATGGTGGAGCCGATCGTCATCCCGCGGTCCGAGCACGCGCTATCGCGCCGCGATGTCGATCCCGACGCGTTGAAAGTTCTGTACCGTCTCAAGGAGGCGGGATACATCGCGTACCTCGTGGGTGGGAGCGTTCGTGATCTGCTGCTCGAACGCCGGCCGAAGGATTTCGACATCGGCACCTCCGCGCATCCGTACCAAGTCAAGCGACTGTTCCGGAACTGCTGGGTGATCGGCCGTCGCTTCCGCCTCGTGCACGTGAAGTTCGGGCAGAAAATCATCGAGGTCGCCACCTTCCGTCGTCATTTCCCGCCGTCCGACGTCGTCGACGAGACGCAGCCGCACGATGGCGGTCATGGCGCCGCCGCGCCCGACGAGGCGCGCGACAGCGCCGCGCGCGATTTGCTGATCCGCCGAGACAATACGTTCGGCACGCCGGAAGAAGACGCGTTCCGCCGCGACTTCACCGTCAACGCGCTCTTCTACGACATCGCGACCTTCTCCATTATCGACTACGTCGGCGGCTTGCGCGATCTTCGCGAGCGCGTCATTCGCGCGATCGGCGATCCGGACGAGCGGTTTCTCGAAGACCCGGTGCGCATGCTGCGCGCCGTCGCGTTCGCCGAGCGACTCGGCTTCACGATCGATCCGCCCGTCGTCGACGCGATTCGGCGCAACCGGGGCGAGATCGCCCGCAGCGCCCCGGCCCGCCTGATCGAGGAGTACTACAAGATCATGCGCACCGGCGCGAGCGAGGCGTTCTTCCGCTCGGCGGCGCGCCTGGGCCTGCTCGAGGCGATCACGCCGGAGCTGCAGCACGAGGCGGAGGACGCCGCGCTCCGGCAGTCGCTGGAACGGCTCGACGCGTATCGCCGGCGCTTCACCGCGGCGCCAGACAGCTTCTCGAACCCGGTGCTGCTCGGGAGCCTGCTGGTGCCGCTCGGATTCTCCCCCGCCGACGGCCATCCTGCGGTCGGGAACGGCGCGTCGTGGCTCGGCGTGCTGCCGGTGGCGCGTCGCGACGTCGAGCGCCTGGCGCAACTGCTCGCGCTGCAGCGGCGGCTGCACGATCCCAACCTGTCCGCGCGGTCGGCGCGGGCCCTGTTGGCGCGTGGCGCGTTCGCCGACGCGCTGGCGTGGCTCGAGATACACGGCGACGCCCCCGAGGCCGTGACCCGCTGGCGCTCGCTGATGAGCGAGCTGGCCCAGAGCGGCTCGCTGCCCGAGCCGCCGCCTCGCGTTCCCGCCCGCCGGCGCCGGCGCCGCCGCCGACGGAACCCGAAGCCGCCAGAACAGCAGTAGACGCATGCCGGCTCAGGGCTTCAGGCCGTGCCACGCGNNAGCCACTGACCACTGACCACTACTGCTTACCGCCTACTGCATACTTGAACCGCCCCCTGCATAACCTTCCGTTTGCTTGACCTTCCGTCGCCTGCTGGAGTGTAATCGCCATCTGCACGATGATCGCTGGAGCGGCCGGACGTCCCGCCCGCGGCATTGACCACCACATGGAGCACCGATGATGGCCAACGACTTTCTCTCGCTGCGCGATTTCACCCCGGAACAGGTCCGCCACCTGCTCGACCTGGCTGCCGATATCAAGAAGCGGCCCGACGCGTACTCGGCCGCGCTCAACGGCAAGACGCTGGCGCTCATCTTCGAGAAGCCGTCGCTGCGCACTCGCGTGTCGTTCGACGTGGGGATCCAGCA